>NZ_JBEYUZ010000001.1:516396-579630 GCF_040643755.1 Streptomyces sp. NPDC047079 | reverse complement strand
CCCGACCGGCCGCGCGCCCCGGCCCTCGCCGCCCCGGCCTCAGGCCCCGCCCGGCCGCCCGAAGCCCGACCGCTTCGGGCGGCCGCTTCGTCGTCACCCGCTCGCGGGCACGCTTGCGCCCTTTGGGTTCTCTTTCGCGAGATTCCGGCCAAACCCCCGGTGACCTGCCGAAACGTCGGCCACAAGGCCCCTTGGGACGCCTCCGCCGCCACTCGTTCATCCTATTTCTGACGGACCGTCAGCAAGCGGCGACGGCCGGGTGCCCTTTTCCTCGGAAGAGCAGGGCACGACCGACGCAGCGGCACGCTGGGGATGCCGCGGGCCGTGCCCTCTCCAAGGAGCACACAACGATGCGACGTACCGCCCGGCTGCTGACCGGTTCCGCGCTCGCCCTCGGCGCCGCGGTTCTCGCCTCCGCGCCCGCGTACGGCGGTGACACCGCGGTCCTGGAGGTCTACCCCTCCGCAGCCGTCCCCGGCTCCCAGGTCACCGTGAACACGGCGGCGTGCGGCGCGGAGGGCGCGGCGGCGGGTGACGCCAGCGCGGTCGGGGCCGGTGTGTTCGTCCTCGCGCCCAGCACACACGAGCAGGACGCGATCGGGCAGTTCCGGGTCCCACCGGGCGCGCAGCCGGGAACGTACGAGATCGTCGCCAAGTGCTCCGGCGGCCGGCACACCACCGTGACCGGCGATCTGACGATCACCCTCACCGCGGCGAAGGACCAGACGCAGCCGCGGGGAAGTGTGAAGACGGGGGTCGGCGGCGCACTGGGCCCCGACCCCGTGAAGACCGCGGCCGGTGTGGCGGCTCTCGCCGTCGCTGCCGCGGGCGGTACCTGGCTCCTGCATCGCCGGCTCAGAGCCGACGGGATCTGACGGACGCCCCCACACTGTCCGTCGGCCGGTACCGCCGTCCCCCATCCCCCTCCGGGTCCGACTGCCCCTCGCGGCCCGGAGGGGGTCCTCGAGGCCCGGAGCCCGGACCCCGGGGAACGCGGCCCCGGGCCCAGAAGGAGGACCACGTGCGCAAGGTCGGCAGGCCCGGCGCGGTCGGCGACGTCGTCATAGCGTCCGTCACGGTGGCCGCCCTGTGCTCCGGAGTCTGGCTGCTGCGCGGCGCCTCCGAGACGCACGCGCCGCCGCAGCCCTCGGTCCCGCAGACGGCCGCGGACACCGGCCCCGCGCGCGTCGTCACGTCCCCGCTGCCGCCCTCGCCACCCGACCGGATACGGATCCCCTCGATACACGTGGACGCCCCGCTCATGGGACTCGGGCTGACACGGACGGGCAGCCTCGACGTCCCGCCCGCCCGCGAGAAGAACCTCGCCGGCTGGTACGAGGCGGGCACCAAGCCCGGCGAGACGGGCACCGCGATCGTCGCCGGGCACGTCGACAACACCGAGGGCCCGGCGGTCTTCTACGACCTCGGGGCGGTGAGCAGGGGCAGCACCATCGAGGTCGACCGGCGCGACGGGTCGACGGCCGTCTTCACGGTCGACACGGTCGAGGTGTACCAGGCGAGAGACTTCCCCGACCAGAAGGTCTACGGGGCGGCACCCCGCCCCGAACTGCGGGTGATCACCTGCGGCGGCGGCTACTCGAGGACCACGGGCTACCAGGGGAACGTGGTCGTCTTCGCGCATCTGACCGGCAGCCGCTGACGCATCCTGCGGGTCCCACGGGCCCTCCCGCCCCTCCGGGGCCGCGGCGCGTTCAGGCCGCCCGTACCTCGTACGTCGCCAGCCGCACGCTCTCGTCGTCCAGGCACTGCCCGGACAGCAGGTCGAAACGCTGCTTGAGGAGGGGCGAGGCCACGTACGGCCGGCCCTCGTGGGTGCCGGTCAGACCGCGGGAGAGGACGGCTGCGCCGCCGAACGGGTCGCGGTTGTCGATGCCGTACAGCCTGCCCGCCCGGTCGAGGAAGAGGGCGACCTGACGGCCGTCCGGCAGCAGCGCCGCCACCCCGCGGCCGGGTGTCAGCCGCGCGAGGTCGCAGATGGTCAACCAGTCCTCACCGAAGCGCACTTGGACGCTCAGGCTCGTCCTGTCGGGTGCCAGGGTCATCGCTGGGCGGTTCCTTCCAGTGGGCGCGTGCGGATGGACAGCAACGGCAGGTCGGGCTTGATCTGGTCGCGCTCGGAGACGAAGCCGACGACCGGATCGGGGATGTCGGGGGCGTTGACGAAGGACACGAACCGGGCCAGCCGCTCGGGGTCGTCCAGGGTCTCGGCCCACTCGTCGCGGTAGTTGGCCACGTGCGCGGCCATCAGGGCCTCCAGCTCCTCGCAGATGCCGAGCGAGTCGTGCACGACCACGTCACGCACATGACCGAGGCCGCCCGGGATCCGCTCCAGCCAGGCCGAGGTGCGTTCCAGGCGGTCGGCCGTGCGGATGTAGAACATCAGGAAGCGGTCGATCAGCCGGACCAGTTCGGCGTCGGACAGGTCCTGGGCGAGCAGGTCCGCGTGGCGCGGGGTGGCGCCGCCGTTGCCGCCGACGTAGAGGTTCCAGCCGCCCGCGGTGGCGATCACCCCGAAGTCCTTCGACTGGGCCTCGGCGCACTCCCGGGCACACCCGGAGACCGCCGACTTCAGCTTGTGCGGGGACCTCAGGCCCCGGTAGCGCAGTTCCAGGTCGATCGCCATGCGGACGGAGTCCTGGACACCGTAGCGGCACCAGGTCCGGCCGACGCACGACTTCACGGTGCGCAGCGCTTTGCCGTACGCATGCCCCGACTCGAAACCCGCTTTCACCAACCGGGCCCAGATGACCGGGAGTTGCTCGACACGAGCGCCGAACAGGTCGATGCGCTGACCGCCGGTGATCTTCGTGTAGAGACCGAAGTCGCGGGCGATCTCGCCGATCACGATCAGTTTCTCCGGCGTGATCTCGCCACCGGGGACACGCGGCACGACCGAGTACGAGCCGTTCTTCTGAAGGTTGGCGAGGAAATGGTCGTTGGTGTCCTGCAGGGCGGCCTGTTCGCCGTCCAGGATGTGGCCGTCGGCGCCGATGGCGGGGGCGAGCGAGGCGATGATCGAGGCCACCGCGGGCTTGCAGGTCTCGCAGCCGTCGCCGTCCCGTGCCCCCTCCCTCCCGTAGCGGTCCAGCAGGTCGCGGTAGGAGGTGATCCGCAGCGCCAGGACGATCTCGTACAGCTCCTCGCGGGTCTGCGGGAAGCAGCCGCACAGGCCCTTGTCGACCTCGACGCCGCCCGCCTCCAGCTCGGCGTCGACCAGCTGCCCCAGCACCTTGAGGCAGCTGCCGCAGCCCGTACCGGCCCTGGTGCACTTCTTCACCTCGGGGACCGTTGTGCAATGGTGCTCGGTGACCGCGGCCCGGACGGCGCCCTTGGTGACGTTGTGGCAGGAGCAGACGACCGCCTCGTCCGGCAGCGCCGAGGGGCCGAGCTGCGCCGGGGCGCCGGAGCCCGCCGGGAGCACGAGCTGCTCGGGGGCGACGGGCGGCACGGAGCCGGTGAGCGCGCGCAGCGTCCCGTACGCCTCCGCGTCGCCGACCAGGATTCCACCGAGCAGCTCGCCGTCCCGGCCGATGACCAGCTTCTTGTACGTGCCCGAGCGCGCGTCGGCGTAGACGATGTCGAGGCAGCCGGAGGTGGTGCCGTGCGCGTCACCGAAGGAGGCGACGTCCACGCCGAGCAGCTTCAGCTTGGTGGACAGGTCGGCGCCGGTGAACGAGGAACGGTCGGCCTCGTCGGCGGCGATTGTCGCGGAGGACCGGTCGGCCTTGTCGGCGGCGATCGCGGCGGCGGCCGTCTCGGCCATCTCGTAGCCGGGAGCGACCAGGCCGTAGACCCGGCCGTCGGCCGCCTGCGCGCACTCGCCGATCGCGAACACGTACGGGTCCCCGACGGCACGGCACCTCTCGTCGACCGTGATGCCGCCGCGGTCGCCGACCGCGAGGCCGCAGGCACGGGCGAGCTGGTCGCGGGGGCGCACGCCGGCCGAGAACACGACCATGTCGGTGGCGAGTCCGGACCCGTCGGACAGCCTCATCCCCGTCACCGCGCCGTCCTCGCCGATGAGGATCTCCTGGGTGCCCGCGCCCGTGTGCACGGTCAGGCCCATGCCCTCGATGGTGCGCAGCAGCGCGGCGCCACCGCCCTCGTCGACCTGCACCGGCATCAGGCGCGGCGCGAACTCAACGACATGGGTGGCGAGGCCCAGCCCCTTGAGCGCACCGGCCGCCTCCAGACCGAGGAGGCCACCGCCGACCACCGCGCCCGTGGTCGCCCTCGTCCGCGCGTACTCCTCGATGGCGAGCAGGTCCTCGATGGTGCGGTAGACGAAGCAGCCCGTCGCGTCCCTGCCGGGGACGGGCGGGACGAAGGGGTAGGAGCCGGTGGCGAGGACGAGCGTGTCGTACCGGACCGTCCGCCCGGAACGGGTGGTCACCGTCCGCGCCTGCCGGTCGACGGCGACTGCCGGATCGCCGAGGTGCAGCTCGACACCGTGCCGGTCGAGGAACTCGCTGTCGGTCAGGGCCAGTTCATCGGGGGTCGTGCCCGTGAAGTACGAGGTCAGGCGTACGCGGTCGTAGGCGGGGCGCGGCTCCTCGCCCAGCACGACCACCCGGTGCGCGGCGGTCAGGCCGCGCTCGGCGAGCGCTTCGAGGAAGCGCTGACCGACCATGCCATGGCCGACGAGCACGATCGTGGGGGTGTCCGGGGACATCAGGAGCCTCCATCGGGGGTGGGCGGGTGCGGCGGCGGGGCGTTCAGGGGGAGGGACCGGTCCGAGCGGGGGACCTCCTGGGCCGCTCGGCCGGGCCGGGTGACCCGGGAGCGGACGGCGCGCTCCGCCGGGAGCGGGACGGACTTGCTGGGAGCGCCGGGACCAGAGGCGTCAGCCGGCCGCTCACCGTGCCTGGCGAGCGCACTGGGGTTACCCGCCCCACCGGGCCAAGGGGCAGAAGCAGGGGGACGGGCAGCACCAGCGGGACAGGCAGCACCAGCGGGACGCTCGGGACCGCCAGGGCGCGCAGAACCGGCAGGACGCGCCGAACCGGCAGGACGCGCAGATCCCGCAGTACGGCTGCCCGCGCGTCCGGCGCCGGTCATCGCCGCGCGCAAGTCCGAGTCCGAGGTCATGCACCGCAGCGTGCGGCGCCGACGTTACCCGGCCGCATCACCCCTGTTTCCCGGGCGGAACGCTGCCCTCAGCGAGGACCGGGCGCTGGTGTGAGGGGCAGCGGGCGCGCGGCGCTCGGCGCGGGTACGGCGAGAGGGCGGCACCCCCCGCACAGGGGTGCCGCCCTCTCTCGGTGGTCCGGGCCGTCCTCGGGCCGGTGAGGGTCATGGATGACCGAGGACGGTCCCGGTGGCTTCCCGGGTGTGTCAGCGGTGGTCGCTGCCCTCCGACTGCGATGCCGCCCGGCCCGCCTCCAGGCGGGCGACCGGGATCCGGAAGGGGGAGCAGGACACGTAGTCCAGCCCCACCTCGTGGAAGAAGTGCACCGACTCCGGGTCGCCGCCGTGCTCGCCGCACACGCCGAGCTTCAGGTCGGGCCGGGTCGCCCGGCCCGCCTTCGACGCGTCCTGGACCAGCTTGCCCACGCCGTCCCGGTCGATCGTCTCGAACGGGGAGACGCCGAAGATGCCCTTCTCCAGGTACGCCGTGAAGAAGCTCGCCTCCACGTCGTCCCGGCTGAAGCCCCACACCGTCTGGGTGAGGTCGTTGGTGCCGAAGGAGAAGAACTCGGCCGCCTCGGCGATCTGCCCGGCCGTCAGCGCGGCGCGCGGCAGCTCGATCATCGTGCCGATCGCCAGCTTCAGCTGCGTCCCCGAGGCCTCCTCGACCTCGGCGACGACCCGGTCCGCCTCCTCGCGCACGATCTCCAGCTCCTGGACCGTGCCGACGAGCGGAATCATGATCTCCGCGCGCGGGTCGCCCTTCGCGGCCTTGCGTTCGGCCGCCGCCTCGGCGATCGCCCGTACCTGCATGGTGAACAGGCCCGGGATCACCAGGCCGAGGCGCACGCCCCGCAGGCCCAGCATCGGGTTCTGCTCGTGCAGACGGTGCACGGCCTGGAGCAGGCGCAGCTCGTTCTCGTGCGGCTCCTGGCGGGACTCGGCCAGCGCCACACGCACCGACAGCTCGGTGATGTCGGGCAGGAACTCGTGCAGCGGCGGGTCGAGGAGGCGGATGGTGACCGGCAGGCCGTCCATCGCCTCGAACAGCTCCACGAAGTCCTGCTTCTGAAGGGGCAGGAGTTCCTTCAGGGAGTCCTCGCGCTCGACCTCGGTGTCCGCCAGGATCAGGCGTTCCACCAGCTCACGCCGGTCGCCGAGGAACATGTGCTCGGTGCGGCACAGGCCGATGCCCTGGGCGCCGAAGCGCCGTGCGCGCAGCGCGTCCTCCGCGTTGTCCGCGTTCGCCCGCACCCGCAGCCGCCGCTTGCGGTCCGCGAACGCCATGATCCGGTGCACGGCCTCCACCAGTTCGTCGGCGTCGTCCGCGCCGGCGTGCATCCGGCCCTCGAAGTACTCGACGACCGGGGAGGGGACGACCGGGACCTCACCGAGGTACACCTTGCCCGACGAGCCGTCGATGGAGATCACGTCGCCCTCCTCGACGACGTGCCCGCCCGGCACCGTCATCCGGCGCCGCTTGGTGTCGACCTCCAGCTCCTCCGCGCCGCAGACACAGGTCTTGCCCATGCCGCGCGCGACCACGGCCGCGTGCGAGGTCTTGCCGCCGCGGGAGGTGAGGATGCCCTCGGCCGCGATCATGCCGTCCAGGTCGTCGGGGTTGGTCTCACGGCGGACCAGGATGACCTTCTCGCCGGAGCGCGACCACTTGACCGCCGTGTACGAGTCGAAGACCGCCTTGCCGACCGCCGCGCCCGGCGACGCCGCGATGCCCCGGCCGATCTGCTCCACCCTCGCGCTCTCGTCGAAGCGCGGGAACATCAGCTGCGCGAGCTGCGCGCCGGTGACGCGCTGAAGCGCCTCGGCCTCGTCGATAAGGCCCTGGTCCACCAGCTGCGTGGCGATGCGGAAGGCCGCGCCCGCGGTGCGCTTGCCGACCCGGGTCTGGAGCATCCACAGCCGGCCGCGCTCGATGGTGAACTCGATGTCACAGAGGTCCTTGTAGTGGTTCTCCAGGGTCTCCATGATCTGCATCAGCTGGTCGTACGACTTCTTGTCGATCCGCTCCAGCTCGGCGAGCGGGACCGTGTTGCGGATGCCCGCCACCACGTCCTCGCCCTGCGCGTTCTGCAAGTAGTCGCCGTACACGCCCTGGTGGCCGGAGGCGGGGTCGCGGGTGAAGGCGACGCCCGTGCCGGAGTCGGGGCCCAGGTTGCCGAAGACCATCGAGCAGACGTTCACCGCCGTGCCCAGGTCGTGCGGGATGCGCTCCTGACGGCGGTAGAGCTTGGCGCGTTCGCCGTTCCAGGAGTCGAAGACCGCCTTGATGGCGAGGTCCATCTGCTCGCGTGGGTCCTGCGGGAAGTCGCGGCCGGCCTCGGTCTTGACGATCTTCTTGTACTTGGTGACCAGCTTCTTCAGGTCGGCCGCGTCCAGCTGGGTGTCGTCGGTGACCTTCTTGGACTCCTTGGACTTCTCCAGCGCGTCCTCGAAGAGGTCCCCGTCGACGCCGAGGACGGTCTTGCCGAACATCTGGATGAGACGGCGGTAGGAGTCCCAGGCGAAGCGCTCGTCGCCCGCCTGCTTGGCCAGACCCTGCACGGACTTGTCGGAGAGCCCGATGTTCAGGACGGTGTCCATCATGCCGGGCATGGAGAACTTCGCCCCGGAACGGACCGACACCAGAAGCGGGTTGTCGGCCTGGCCGAGCTTCTTGCCCATCCGCTCCTCGAGGGCGGCGAGGTGCGCACTCACCTCGTCACGCAGTGCCGCGGGTTCCTCCCCGCTGTCCAGGTAGACCTTGCAGGCCTCGGTGGTGATGGTGAAGCCCGGAGGGACGGGCAGACCGAGGTTGGTCATTTCGGCGAGGTTCGCACCCTTACCGCCGAGGAGGTCCTTGAGGTCCTTGTTGCCCTCGGTGAAGTCGTAAACGAACTTCACGCGCTCCACGCCGTTTTCAGTTACGTGGGGATCTTTGTTTTCCGACACGGTCGCGACTCCTCGAGGACGCGGTGGCTGCCCTGACGGCGAGGAACATACCCAGATCAAAGGCGTCTGGGTACGTCCACTTGCCCGTCATACGCCCGTAACCACTCGTCCGCCACTGGATCGAAAGTCAAAGCTTCGCAAGCGCCGACCGGGCGATGTTTTCACTTCTTGAACGCGGCGACACCCAAAGGCCCCGCTTCACCGCTCACATGAGCGGGTCTCGGCACGTCTGATTTCGATCGATGAACGATCAAGGGGTGGCACTGAGTGCCAATCTTTGAGAAGTGCAGCCGCTCTTGATCCGCTCATCTGAGCGCAACCCCTATCAGGGGTGGTGAGAATCACGCTATGCGAGGCGGCCCCATTTCACCATGCGGACGTACGTACGGACGGAAGCACGGCTCGCGGGACCCGGACGCCGAACGCCTCTCGACCCGGCCGAGGGGGTCAGACCCCGAGCGCGAGCAGCCGTTCCTCCACCCGCTCCGGCGCGTAGAGGTGCTCGACGACCAGGGCACCCGCCCCGACCAGCCCCGCCCGCTCCCCGAGCCGGGAGGTCACCACGTCCAGGTGCGCGGTGGAACGCGGCAACGCCCGCTGGTACAGCAGTTCCCGCACCCCCGTCAGAAAGGGTGTTCCGGCCAGATCTCCGGCGATCATCAGCACCCCCGGGTTCAGCAGGGTCACGACCGTCGCGAGGACGTCTCCGACCCGCCGTCCGGCCTCCCGGGCGAGCGCGGCGGCCTCCGGGTGACCCGCGGCCAGCAGATCCCGCACATCCGAGCCGGAGGCGGCCGGCACCCCCACCTCCGCGAGCCGGCGCGCCACGGCACCTCCGCTCGCCACCGCGGCCAGGCAGCCGTACGAACCGCACCGGCACAGAGCGTCCACGCCCTCGGGGACCCGGATGTGCCCGATGTCCCCGGCGCCGCCGTCGATGCCGCGGTAGACACGGCCGTCGACCACCACCCCCGCGCCTATACCGGTGGACACCTTGACCAGTACGAACGCCGAGCAGTCCGGGTGCCCGGCGCGCTGTTCGCCGTACGCCATCAAGTTCGCGTCGTTGTCCACGAGCACGGGCACCTCCCCGGCGCCGTGCGCATGCTCGGCGAAGGCGCGGGCGAGGCGCCCTCTCACGTCGTACCCGTCCCAGCCGGGCATGATCGGCGGCTGCACCACCCGGCCGGTGTCGCTGTCCACGGGCCCGGGTACGGCGAGCCCGATCCCGCAGACCTCGTGCGCCCGGTGACCCGCCTTCTCCAGCAACCGGCCGAACCGACGGCCCAGTTCGCCGAGCACGGCGTCCGGGCCGTCCTCGATGACCAGGATCCCGGTGTGCTCGGCGAGGATCTCGCCCGCCAGGGACACCACGGCCGCGCGGGCATGCCGGGTGTCGAGGTCGGCGGCCAGCACCACGGCGTGGGCGTCGTCGAACTCCAGGGTGATCGAAGGGCGCCCGCCGAGCGGGGAGTCGACCGGCCCGCCCGCGCCCTCGCGCAGCCAGCCGGCCCGGAAGAGGCGGTCCAGGCGTTGGCCGACCGTGGCCCGGGACAGGCCCGTGGCCTGCTGAAGAGCGCCCCGGGTCGTGGCGCGGCCACTGCGCACCAGTGCGAGCAGTTCTCCGGCACTGGCCTGGTGGCCCGGTTTCCCGGCCCTCCCGCTCATACGCACCCCCTTGCGTTCATCAACCCTGCATTACATATTGAGTTCTGCGTGTTAAATAGACGTAACCCTACGGTAGCTCCTGCCGAACCGCTCGGCAGGACGTCTTTCGGGGAGCCCGAGTGGACCGCTCGACCCAACTAGCCGCCCGCCGCGCGGAGCCCGCCGGTCCCGCGCGCACCCCCGGCGCGCCCCCGATGTCCGGTCCGCACCGGATCGCCCGATCCAGGCCCGCCGCATACGATCCCTCCGAGCGCTGGGGGACGCTTCCCGCCAGGGCCGCCCAGGTGCTCGAGGGCAACTGGACGGGGACCTCCACGGTGCCGTCCCGTGGTCTGTACCCACACCAGTGGTCCTGGGACTCCGCGTTCATCGCGATCGGCCTGCGCCATCTGTCGCCGCTGAGGGCACAGACGGAACTGGAGACGCTGCTCGAGGCCCAATGGGCGGACGGGCGCGTCCCGCACATCGTCTTCAACCCCTCCGTGCCGCTCGACGCGTACTTCCCGAGTCCCGACTTCTGGCGCTCCTCGACCGCGGGGCGCGCTGCGGGCGCCCCGCGCGCCGTACAGACCTCGGGCATCGTGCAGCCACCGGTGCACGCGCTGGCGGCCTGGCTGGTGCACCGGGCCGACCCGGGGCTGTCCCGGGGCCGCGGCTTCCTGCCCCGCGTCTACCCGCGGCTCGCCGCCTGGCACCGTTATCTGCTGCACCGCCGGGACCTGGGCGGCGGCGGGCTGGTCTCGGTGGTGCACCCCTGGGAGCAGGGCATGGACAACAGCCCCGCCTGGGACGCGCCGCTGTCCCGGATCGCCGCGGCCCCGGCCCGCTCCTTCCGCCGCGCCGACCTGGACCACGGCGCACCCGAGGACCGCCCGACGGACCTGGACTACGGGAGGTATGTGCGGCTGGCGACGGACTACCGGGACAGCGGATACGCCGACGGGGCGGGCGAGTTCGCGGTGGAGGACCCGGCGTTCAACGCGCTGCTGATCGCGTCGGAGCACGCACTGGCCCGGATAGCGCGGGAGTTGGGCGCGACGGGCACGGCGCGCCACGCCCGCGCACAACGTCTGACGACGGCACTCGTCGACCGCCTCTGGGACCCGGCCGAGGGGACGTTCTTCTGCCGGGATCTGCGGGGCGGGGCCCGGGAGAGCGGTTCCTCTCGAAGCACTGCTCTCGAAGGAGAGCGCCGCTCTCAGGGCGACGCACGCGGAGCAGAGCAGCGCTCTCGCAGCAGCGCACGCGAAGCAGAGCAGCGCTCTCGCAGCAGCGCACGCGGAGCGGGGAGGCGCTCTCGGAGCGGCGCTCTCGCACCGGAGCAGTGCTCTCTCGCTGGCGCTCTCATCCCCGAGCGCACTGTCTCCGGGCTCATCCCGCTGCTTCTGCCCACACTCCCCCACGACATCGCGACCGCGCTCGTGCGCACGCTGTCCGGGCCGCACTTCGGCCTGGGCGGCGCCACCCGGCTCGTCCCGAGTTACGACCTGCTCGGCGAGGCGTTCGACCCACACCGGTACTGGCGCGGCCCGGCCTGGTTCAACACCGGCTGGCTGCTGGAGCGCGGCCTGCGGACGCACAGGCAGCAGGCGGCGGCCGACGCCCTGCGCGAGGCGCTGCTGGAGACAGCGGACACCTCCGACTTCGCCGAGTACGTCGACCCCCGCACCGGCGAGGCATGCGGGGCGATGGGCTTCAGCTGGACCGCCGCGCTCACGCTCGATCTGCTGCACAACGCACTGCACAAGGCCCCACGCCCGTAGGCGAAACCGAACAGGGGACCCCCGCCGGACACGGCGTGTCCCCCATGGGCACCGGCACGTTCGACAGGAGTGACAAGGGAGGGGACCGGGGATGACGGATCGGCATCATCTGCTCGTACACGGCGGCACGTTCGCCGCCGTGGGCGACGGCGGCGACATCAGCGGGGTGCGGGGCAACTCCCCGGCCGGGTTGTTCGTACGGGACGCACGGCATCTGAGCCGGTGGCAGCTCACCGTCGACGGCGCCGTGCCCGAGACGCTCACGCCGGTCGCCGACGGGGACACAGCGCACTGCGTCCTCGTACCACGCGGCGGCCGGCAGGAGCCGCCCGCGCACACCCTCTTCCGTGAACAGGCCGTCGTCGACGGAGCTTTCGTGGAATCGCTGCGGGTCACCAACAACCGCCCGGTGCCGACCACGGTGCGCGTGGCGGTCACCGCGGACGCAGACTTCGCGGACCAGTTCGAGCTGCGCTCCGACCACCGTACGTATGCCAAGACGGGTGCCGTGCGCTCCCGCCAAGTCCTCGACAACGGAGTGAAGTTCGGCTACCGGCGCGGCGAGTGGCGATCCAGTACCACCGTCACGGCCGAGCCGGCGCCGGACGGCGTGGAGGAAACAGGCACAGGCGCCCGCCGCCTGGTCTGGGCGCTGGAGCTTCAGCCGCACGGCTCGGCGGAGCTGCTCCTGCGGGTCGCCGCCCGGCCGCACGGGGCCACGCGGGACCCGGATGTCCCGGCGACCCCCGCCGCCGCCAACGACCGGCTGCTCGCGCTGGAAGGCGCGTTCATGGAGGGCGTGGCGTTCCCCACCGGCTGGCCGGAGCTGGCGACGGCGTGTGCCCGGGGCCTGTCCGACCTGGCCTCGCTCCAGGTCCCGGCGACCGGCCCCGACGGCGAGGAGCTGCTCGTTCCCGCCGCGGGTGCCCCCTGGTTCCTCGCGCTGCTGGGCCGCGACGCGCTCCTCACGTCCCTCTTCGCGCTGCCCTACCGCCCCCGGCTGGCCGCGGCCACCCTGCCCGCGCTCGCCGCGACGCAGGCGACCGAGGTCGGCGCGCGTTCGGTCGCCCAGCCGGGAAAGATCGTCCACGAGGTGCGGCACGGGGAGCTGGCGCACTTCGGGCAGGTGCCGTACGGGCGGTACTACGGCTCGGTCGACGCGACGCCTCTGTTTCTCGTGCTGCTGGGGGCATACGTCGAGCAGACCGGTGACGTGGGGCCGGCCCGCCGTCTGGAACCCAACGCCCGGGCGGCGATCGGCTGGATGCTGGACCACGGCGGTCTCACCTCGCACGGCTACCTCGTCTACCGCGCCGACCGGGGAGGACTCGCCAACCAGAACTGGAAGGACTCCCCCGGTGCTATCTGCTCCGCCGACGGCAGCCGCCCCCACGGGCCGGTGATGGCGGCCGGGGCGCAGGGGTACGCGTACGACGCGTTGCGCCGCACCGCGCACCTGGCGCGCACGGTGTGGGACGACGAGGTGTACGCGGCACTCCTCGAACAGGCGGCCGGGGACCTGCGCGACCGTTTCCAGCGCGACTTCTGGATGGACGAGCACGCCTTCCCGGCGCTCGCGCTGGACGGCGAGGGCCACCAGGTGAACGCGCTGGCCTCGGACGCCGGGCATCTGCTGTGGTCGGGCCTGCTGGACAAGGAGTACGGCGAACTGGTCGGCCGACGCCTTCTGGAACCGGACTTCTTCTCCGGCTGGGGAGTGCGCACACTGGCCGCGGACCAGGCGGCGTACCACCCGATGTCGTACCACCGGGGCTCGGTCTGGCCCCACGACAACGCGCTGATCACACTGGGCCTGGCCCGCTACGGGCTGCACGACGAGGCCCGTACGGTGGCGCACGCGCTGGTGGAGGCGGCCACGGCCACGGGCCACCGGCTGCCGGAGGTGCTCGCGGGGTACGGCCGCGACACGCATCCGGAGCCGGTGCCGTACCCGCACGCCTGTACCCGGGAGTCCCGCTCGGCGGCGACACCGCTCGCGTTGCTCACCGCGGTCGGGGGCGCCTGAGGCTCAGGGCGTGGACGGACAAGGTTCCCGGGCACGGTCCACAGCCTGTGCGCGTTCGCCGGATCCACCCACACGGGGCCATGCCGGCGACGGCACGGGCTCCCTGCAGTCCGGCTGGTTGACCTCGGGTTTGCCGGGTGTTTGCCGGGCGCTTGGAGGTCGGCTTGAACGCAGGCCCGGGACGGCCCGTACGGGATGACGGCGGGCCGGGCCTCCCCAGCGCGGCCCGCCCCTCCACCACGGGCTTCGCATGGAAGGACCCTCGGGTTGCCTCTCAACACACGCCAACGACAGACGACGGACAAGGCGGGGGCGGTCACCGACGGGGTCCTGCCGGCGCAGGCGGAGCGGCCGGATACGGAGGGGGCACCGCCCGCTCCGAAGACGTCGCCCGAGGAACAGGCACCCGAGGAACGGGGGCCGCAGAAGCGGGCGTCAGAGGAACAGCCCCCGAACGAAGAAGCGTCCGAAGAGCGGGCGCCCGAGGGAAAGTCGCCGGAGACGCCGAGGCACCCGCCCGCGGACGGGCCTGACGCTCCCGCGCCGGAAGGCGAAGCCGTGGCCGAGACCGAGGTCACGGCCGTGGCCGACACCGACACCGAACTCCCGGCCGACGCCGAGAGCGACACCGAGGTCACGGACGTCACCGACACCAAAGTCGCGGCCGACACGGACACCGACGCCGAACTCCCGGCCGGCACCAAACTCCCGGCCGGCACCGAACTCCCGGCCGACGCCGAGAGCGACACCGAGGTCACGGACGTCACCGACACCAAAGGCCCGGCCGGCACGGACACCGACACCGACACCGACACCGACACCGAAAAGGGAACGCCGACCGACCCCCGGCCCGCGCCCTCCCGCTGGGGCCGGCGGCTGCGCGGCTGGCAGGACGGTCACCCCGTCGCCGCCCGCGCCATCGGCGTCGCCGTCACCGTTCTCGCGGGCCTGCTCGTCGTCGTCTCGTTCCTGCTGCCCAACCGGCCGGAGAACTTCCGGATCACCGAGTTCACCCGGCTCCCGGTGGAGGCGCTCATAGGCACTGTCGTGCTGACCGCGCTGCCCCGGCGTCCCCGGCTGATCACGGCCTGGCTGGGCGGCCTCGTGCTAGGCGCGCTGACCGTGCTCAACCTGCTGGACGTCGGCTTCTACCAGTACCTCGGCCGCGGCTTCAACGTCATCCTCGACTGGCCGCTGTTCAGCGACGCGTACTCCTATCTCCAGGACACACTAGGCAACACGGGCGCCCTGGGTGTCCTGCTCGCGGCCCTCGTCATCCCCCTTGCCGTCCTCGGCGTCTCGGCGCTCGCCGTCGTCCGGCTCAGCAACCTGATGGCCCGGCACCGCCCCACCACCACCCGCGCCGTCCTCGTCCTGAGCGTGGTCTGGATGACCTGCCAGGCCCTCGGTCTCCAGGCCGGTGGCGTACCGCTGGCCGCCGAGCGCACGGTCACGATGCTCCAGTACCGCTCCGACCGGATCCGGGAGACCGTCCGTGACGAGCGCGAATTCTCCAGGACCGCGAAGGTCGACGCCTTCGGCAACACCCCGGGGTCCCAGCTCGTGCCCGATCTGCGCGGCAAGGACATGATCTTCACCTTCATCGAGAGCTACGGCCGGAGCGCCGTCGAGGACCCGATCATGGCGCCCGGCGTCGACAAGACCCTCGACACCAGCACCCAGGCCCTCGCCAAGGCGGGCTTTCACGCCAAGAGCGGCTGGCTGACCTCGGCGACATACGGCGGCAGCAGCTGGCTCGGCCACTCCACGTTCATGTCGGGCCTGTGGATCAACAACCAGAACCGCTACCGCACGGTCAGCGCGAGCGACCACCTCACCCTCACCGAGGCGTTCAAGAAGACCGGGGCCTGGGACACGGTCGGCATCATGCCGGGTGTGCAGAAGGGCTGGCCCGAGGCGAAGTGGTACGGCCTCGACAAGGTCCACAACGCCTTCCAGATGGGCTACGAGGGCCCGAAGTTCAGCTGGTCGACCATGCCGGACCAGTACGCGCTGGAGCAGTTCCAGAAGCTGGAGCACAGCAGGAAGCGGGACAAGCCGCTGATGTCGTTCGTCATCCTGACCTCCAGCCACCAGCCCTGGGCACCGATCCCGAAGATGGTCGGCTGGGACCGGCTGGGCGACGGCTCGGTCTTCGACGCCATCCAGAAGGCGGGCAACAACCCGGCGGACGTCATCGCCGACTCCGCCCGGTCGAAGGAGGAGTACGGCAAGTCCGTGCAGTACTCGGTGACCGCCCTGACCCAGTGGCTCGAGCGCTACGGCACCGACGACACGGTCCTCGTCTTCCTCGGCGACCATCAGCCGATCTCCCGCGTCAGCGGCAACCACGCGAGCCGTGACGTGCCGTGCGCGATCGTCGCCAAGGACCCGAAGGTGTTCGACAAGATCGCCGACTGGGGCTGGTCGGACGGCCTGCGGCCCGCGCACGACGCGCCGGTGTGGAAGATGAGCTCCTTCCGCGACCGCTTCCTGACGGCGTACGGCTCGACCCCGCACCCGTCGAAGGGCTGATCCGGCTCCGAGGACCGGGGACCGGCGACCGGCGACCGGCGACCGGGGACCGGCGACCGGCGACCGGCGACCGGCGACCGGCGACCGGCGACCGGCGACCGGCGACCGGCGACCGGCGACCGGCGACCGGCGACCGGCGACCGGCGACGATGCTCCGGTTCAGCCCCCGGACGTGTCCAGTTCCGCGTCCTCGGCGATGCCCGCGCAGTCGTACGGGTCCTTCAGCCAGCCGTCCGGCAGCACCACCCGGTTGTTGCCGGACGTCCGGCCGCGCGGTCCGTCGGCGCCGGACGGCCAGGGCTGGTCGAGGTCCAGCTCGTCGAGGCCGGTCCGCAGTTCCTGGAGCGAGGAGGTGACCGCGAGCCGCTTGCGCATCTCCGAGCCGACCGAGAAGCCCTTGAGGTACCAGGCCACGTGCTTGCGGAAGTCGATGACTCCGCGGGACTCGTCGCCGATCCACTCGCCGAGCAGGGTGGCGTGCCGGACCATGACGTCGGCCACCTCGCGCAGGGCCGGCCGCGCGAGCTCCTCCGTCCGTCCCTCGAAGGCGGCCACCAGGTCCGCGAACAGCCACGGCCGACCCAGGCAGCCGCGGCCGACCACGACCCCGTCGCAGCCCGTCTCGCGCACCATGCGCAGCGCGTCCGCGGCCGACCAGATGTCGCCGTTGCCGAGCACCGGGATCTCCGGCACGTGCTCCTTCAGCCGCGCGATCGCGTCCCAGTCCGCGGTGCCGCCGTAGTGCTGTGCGGTGGTGCGGCCGTGCAGCGCGATGGCCGTCACGCCCTCCTGAACGGCGATCCGGCCGGCGTCCAGGTAGGTGAGGTGGTCGTCGTCGATGCCCTTGCGCATCTTCATCGTGACCGGGAGATCACCGGCCCCGCTCACCGCCTCACGCAGGATCGCCCGCAGCAGATTCCGCTTGTACGGCAGCGCCGACCCGCCGCCCTTGCGGGTCACCTTGGGCACCGGGCAGCCGAAGTTCAGGTCGATGTGGTCGGCCAGGTCCTCCTCCGCGATCATGCGGACGGCCTTGCCCACGGTCGCCGGGTCGACGCCGTACAGCTGGATCGAGCGCGGCTTCTCGCTCGCGTCGAACTTGATCAGCTGCATGGTCTTGTCGTTGCGCTCGACCAGCGCGCGGGTCGTGATCATCTCGCTCACGAACAGGCCCTTGCCGCCACTGAACTCCCGGCACAGCGTGCGGAACGGCGCGTTCGTGATCCCTGCCATGGGCGCGAGCACGACGGGCGGCCGGACGGCGTGCGGACCGATCCGCAGCGCCGAGTCCGCGGAGTCCGCAGAGTCCGCGGAGTCCGCAGAGTCCATCACGTTCGTCGGGTTCATCGTGGGCGTGGGCATTACCCCATTGTCACGCACGCCGACGGGTCCCCGGCACCGGCGATCCGGCGACCGTGTATCGGTCATTAGTTAACCGCACTATCGAAATCGGCGTACGATGGGCCGCATGCCCGAGCTCAGCCCCCGCCGGCGCCTGCTGGTGCTCGCGATCTGCTGTATGAGCCTGCTGATCGTGAGCCTCGACAACACCGTCCTGAACGTTGCGCTGCCGTCGATGCAGCGCGAGCTGCGCGCGACCACGTCGGGGCTGCAGTGGACCATCGACGCCTACACGCTGGTACTGGCCTCGCTGCTGATGCTCGCCGGCTCCACGGCCGACCGGATCGGCCGCAAACGCGTCTTCATGGCGGGTCTCGTCGTCTTCACCGCCGGCTCGCTGCTGTGCTCCCTCGCCCCGAACCTGGAACTGCTCATCGTGTTCCGCATGGTGCAGGCGGTCGGCGGCTCGATGCTCAACCCGGTCGCCATGTCGATCATCACCAACACCTTCACCGACGCCCGGGAGCGGGCCCGGGCCATCGGCGCCTGGGGTGCCGTGGTCGGCATATCGATGGCCGCGGGCCCTGTGGTCGGCGGGCTGCTGGTGGAGTCGGTCGGCTGGCGCTCGATCTTCTGGGTCAACCTGCCGGTGGGCCTCGCCGCGCTCCTGCTCACCCTGCGCTTCGTGCCCGAGTCCCGGGCTCCCAGGGCCCGCCGCCCCGACCCGGTGGGCCAGCTGCTGGTGATCGCCCTGTTCGGCTCCCTGACGTACGCGATCATCGAGGCCCCGGACTCGAGCCCCGGCAAGGTCCTGCCCTTCGCGGTCATCGCGTTCGTGGCCCTGGTGGGCCTGCTGTGGTACGAGCCCCGCCGCACCGAACCCCTCATCGACCTGCGCTTCTTCCACTCGGCGCCGTTCAGCGGGGCGACGATGATCGCGATCAGCGCGTTCGCGGCCCTGGGTGGCTTCCTCTTCCTGTCCACCCTTTACCTCCAGAACGTACGCGGCCTGGACGCGCTGCACGCGGGTCTGTGGATGCTCCCGATGGCCGTCCCGACGTTCCTGTGCGCGCCCCTGTCCGGCCGCCTGGTCGGCAGTCGCGGCCCGCGTCTGCCGCTGCTGGTCGCGGGCTGCGCGATGACCGCGAGCGCCGTACTGTTCGCCGCGTTCGAGGCGGAGACGTCGAACGCCACGCTCCTCGTCGGCTACGTCCTGTTCGGCATCGGCTTCGGCTTCGTCAACGCCCCCATCACCAATACCGCCGTCTCCGGAATGCCGCGAGCCCAGGCCGGTGTCGCGGCCGCCATCGCCTCCACCAGCCGCCAGCTGGGCCAGACCCTGGGCGTCGCGGTGGTCGGCGCGGTTCTGGCCTCGGGCGTGGGCTCCGCCGGGCCGTACCGGGACACCTTCGTGTCCGCCGCCCGCCCCGGCTGGTGGATCCTCACCGCCTGCGGCCTCGCGGTCCTGTCCCTGGGAGCCCTGACGACGGGCCGCTGGGGCCGCCGCACGGCGGTACGCACGGCGGAGCGGCTCCAGGAGCAAGAGGTACGGGAGGTCGCGGCCCTCTAGGGACGCGCGGCTGCGGAGCTCTGGGGGCGCGCGGCTGCGGCATCGGCAGCACGACGCGCCTGTGCCGCCCGCTCCCTGGACAACGCGACGGAAAGCAACCGCTCCAGCCCCGCACGGGACCCCCCGTCGGCCGGCGCGTACGTCACCATCCGCGGCCCGTTGTGGGGGCCCAGCCACAGGTCCGTGTGATCCAGCGTCAGCAGACCCACGTGGGCGTTGCGGAACTGCTTGCGCTTGCTGCGGGAGCCCACCACCTCATGCCGCTCCCACGCCTCGCGGAACTCCGCGGACTCGGCCGACAGTCGCTTGAGCAGCATCTTCCAGGCGGGCTCGCCGAGATGACCGGCCATGGCCGCGCGGAACTTGGCGGCCATCAGCCGCATGGTCTCCTCCAGCAGGACGATCGACGCCTGCCAGTCGGGGTTGGTGTAGCAGAGCAGCATGCAGTTGCGGTCGGCCGGCGCGACGGCGTCGAGGTCGCACAGCAGCAGCCCGTACGTGCGGTTGTAGGCGAGGATGTCGTACCGGCTGTTCTGGATGCAGGCCGGAATCGGCTCCAGCTGCTCCAGTAGGGCCCGCTGGGCCTCTGTGACCGACGGGCAGTGCGCGCCGGGCGCGGGGTCGACGGCCCCGGCCAGGTTGAACAGGTGCGCCCGCTCGCTCGCGTCGAGCAGCAGCGCACGGGCGAGGGCGTCGAGGACCTGGACGGAGACCTGGATGTCCCGAGCCTGTTCCAGCCAGGTGTACCAGGTGACGCCGACCGCGGAGAGCTGGGCGACCTCCTCGCGGCGCAGCCCCGGCGTACGGCGGCGCCGGCCGCGGGGCAGCCCGACCTGCTCGGGGGTGATGTGCTCGCGGCGGTGGCGCAGGAACGCGGCCAGCTCATGCCGCCGGATGTCGGACACGGGTGCCGCGCCCACTTGCTGCCCGGTGGTCGCGCGCACCTCCTGCCCGGTCGTCGCGTGTACGTCCCGCCCGGTCGTCGCGTGTACGTCCCGCCCGGTCGTCGCGTGTACGTCCCGTCCCGTGGTCTCCCCGACCGTCGCCGTCTCCCGCACCATGGTCGCCATGCTCCCAGCCTGCCGCCCACCGGACCCTGTTGCCAGGTAGTGCTTCTACCAGGATAAAGAGACTCTGGTACCACGCTGAGGGCCGACGGAGGCTCGATAGCGTGACCGAGACTCTCACTTCCCGCACCGTCCGCTCCCCGGTGGCGACACCGTCCCTGGGCGGGCTCGGACTGTTCACGGTGCTGCTGGGCGCGGCACTGCCCCTCATCGACTTCTTCATCGTCAACGTCGCCCTCCCGACCATCGGCGGGGACCTGCACGCGAGCGAGCCGGTCCTCGAACTCGTCGTCTCCGGGTACGGGCTGTCGTACGCCGTCCTGCTCGTCCTCGGCGGCAGGCTGGGCGATCTCTTCGGCCGACGCGAGTTCTTCCTCGGCGGGATGGCGGCCTTCGGGCTCACCTCGCTGGCGTGCGGGCTGGCCCCCGACGCCTGGACGCTGGTCGTGGCGCGCGCCGCCCAGGGCGCGGCGGCCGCGGCGATGCTGCCACAGGTGCTCGCCACCATCCAGGCGGCGACCAGCGGGCAGCGCCGCGCCAAGGCGATGGGCCTGTACGGCGCGACCGCCGGGCTGTCCATGGTGGCCGGGCAGATCCTCGGCGGTGTGCTCGTGGCCGCGGACATCGCGGGCACCGGCTGGCGCTCGGTGTTCCTCGTCAACGTCCCGGTCGTGGTCGTCGGCCTGGTCCTGGCCGCGCGGGCGGTACCCGAGACCCGTTCGCACCACCCCGAGCCGGTGGACGGACCCGGCACCGTCCTGCTCGCCGTGTCGCTGCTGACGCTGCTCGTCCCGCTCACCGAGGGCCGTGCGGCGGGCTGGCCGCTGTGGACCTGGCTCGCGCTGGCGGTGTTCCCGTTCGCGGCCTGGGCGTTCTACGCGGTGGAGCGCCGGGCGGACCGGCAGGGCCGTACACCGCTGGTGCCGCCGAGCCTGCTCGCGCTCACCTCGCTGCGGCGCGGGCTGGTCATGCTGGTGCCCTTCTCGATCGGCTTCAGCGGGTTCATGTTCGTGATCGCGGTGGCGTTGCAGCGGGGTGCCGGGCTCGGTCCGGTCCCGGCGGGTCTCGCGCTCACGCCGATGGCGGTGGCGTTCTTCGTGGTGTCACTGTGCGGGCCGCGACTGGTGGCCCGCTACGGCACCCGGGTGGTGACGGCCGGCGGACTGGTCCAGGCGGCCGGTGTGGCGCTGATGGCGCTCGCCGCCTGGCGTTCCTGGCCCCATCTGGGCGCGTTCGAACTGCTGCCGGGCGCGGCGGTGGCCGGTGCGGGTCAGTCGCTCCAGCTCCCGATCCTGCTGCGGATCATCCTGTCCGAGGTGCCGCCGGCCCGGGCGGGCGTCGGCAGCGGTGTCATGATCACCACTCAGCAGTCGGCGCTGGCGCTGGGCGTGGCGACGCTGGGCTCCCTCTTCCTCGCCCTGGTGCCCGGCTCGGGCATGCGGGAGGCGCTGGTGACCACGCTCCTGGTCCAGCTGGCCGGAATCGCCCTGACGGTGGCCCTGAGCCTGCGGCTGCCGCGCACGATCAGCTAGAGCTGCGGCCGGAAGGGAGCACCGGGCCCCGGCTCATCCCCGGGTCGATCAGGCGTCGTGGCCCTGCTGCCACCTGGTCCGCCGGACAGGCACTGGCAGATCCGGGGCGGTGGGGCCCTCAACCGCCGGTCCTCAGGGGTAGATCTTCTTGCCTTCGGCGAGCATCGCCACATGCTTCTCGAGTCGCTCGCCGAGCCACTCCTCGAAGGCCTCGGCGGATTCGAATGCGACGATCTCCAGTTCTTCAGCCACGACGGCAGCCAACCATGCGCCGGGTGATGGTCATGCCGCATTCGACTGACCGCGTCGTGTGGTCTGTACCGTCCGAGCAGTGATCGACCATCGGCCGGTCCGTGAACTCACGGTGCGGAAAGCACCATTGACACACGCTGATCTTCCGGTTGCTGCACACTCCTTGCTGCGCGAGCGGACGGGTACTCCCTGGAGGCGTCATGCTGCAGATCAACACGAGCAAGGTAAGCCGCTGGGACCAGCACGGGCGCGAGCATGTGGTGCGGGTGCGGCGGACCGGGGTGCAGCGCACGATCAGCTGCGATACGTGCGGCTGGCGCAGAAGCGCGCAGTTCCTGCCGTGGCTGAAGGCGGAGGAACATCTCGCGGAGGCCCACCAGGCGACGGTGGAGCAGGAGTAGAACTGCTCGTATGACAGCGACACTTGACTGGAAACTGGTCGTCGACACGCACGACGCCCCTGCCCTCGCGGACTTCTGGGCGGCGGCGCTCGGATACGCGGTGGAGGACAACAGCGCGCTGATCGACCGCCTGCTGGCGGCGGGCACGCTGCCGCAGGCGGCGGTCGCCGAGCGCGACGGGATCCGCGCCTTCCGGGGCTTCGCCGCGATCCGGCACCCCGAGGACCCGTACGACCAGGAGACGGGCATCGGCCGGGGACGCCGCATCCTCTTCCAGGACGTTCCCGAACCGAGGAGCACGAAAAACCGCCTGCACCTCGACCTCCACGCGGGCCCGCAGGCCCGTGAGACCACGGTGGCGCGCCTGGAGTCCCTGGGCGCGACCCGCGTCGAGGAGGTGAACAAGGGCCCCGCCGGCCACTGGTGGGTGATGCGGGACCCGGAGGGCAACGAGTTCTGCGTCGCCTAGGGGGTTTGCGACCGTTCGGATCAGGGCGAACGAGACTCCCAAGTGCTGTGACCGGAAAGGTTTGCCGGAAAGCTCGCGGCGTCCGGTGCAGGGGGCACCTCCCAGCGGTAGCTGGGGGAGCATCGCCCGCGTACTGGATGTACTCGGGTGATGCGACAACGCGGCGAGGTGCCGTGCCGGGCGTCGCGAACCGGTGAACCTTCCGGTCGCAGCACTAGCCACCGGAGCGGCCGGTGGCCCGCACCCCCCGCAGCAGGAGGTCCACCACCGCTTCGAAATCCGCCTCGATCCCGGGCCGCCCCCACTCCCCCGCGTAGGCCGGGTCGTGGAACCGGCCCGTCGCGTGGAAGACGGCCCGGGCCGTCGTGGCCGGGTCGGGGGCCGGCGTGAAGGCGCCGCGTGCGACGCCGTCGCGGAGGATCTCCGTGAGCTGGGTGGTGAGGTCGGCGATGTGCTGGTCCACCACGCGGCTGTTCTCCTCGGTCAGCACGCTGAACGTGGCGAACAGTTCCGGGTCGTCGCCCGCCTTGTGCCGCTTGGCGTCGAACAGGGCCGACAACCAGTCACGCAACCGCGCCTCCGGGTCGCGGTCCTGCGCGGCGATCGCGGAGAGGGCCCCGGACGTGCGGTCCAGCCACCGCTGGGTGACCGCCTCGCGCAGCGCCGCCTTCGTACGGAAGTGGCGGTACACGCTGCCGTGGCTGACGCCGAGCGCGCGGGCGACGTCCACCACGGTGGCCTTGGCCGGGCCGTGGCGGCGCAGCACCTCCTCGGTCGCTTCGAGGATGCGCTCGGCGGTCAGGGTCTCGGTGGTCGGTGACATGACTCAGACCGTACCCGGCCGTCCGGTCACCGCTCGCTGTCCAGGTGGTCCATCTGCATCGACGGGTAGCGGTCGCCGGCCGCCGCGTCCGCCGGTACGGCCGTCTCGATGGCCGCCAGGTCCGCCTCGTCCAGGGTCACCTCGAGGGCGCCGAGCGCCTCGGACAGCCGCTGCCGGGTGCGGGCGCCGATCAGCGGCACGATGTCCTCACCGCGCGAGAGCACCCAGGCGATCGCGAGCTGTGCCACGCTCACGCCCTTCTGCTCGGCGATCTTGCGCAGCGCCTCGACCAGTCCGAGGTTGTGGTCCAGGTTCTCCCCCTGGAAGCGGGGCGAGAAGGAGCGGAAGTCGTTCGCGGCGAGCTGCCGGTCGCGGGTGAAGTGGCCGGAGATCAGACCACGGGAGAGTACCCCGTACGCCGTGACTCCGATGCCCAGCTCACGGGTGGTGGGCAGGATGCGGTCCTCGATGCCGCGCGAGATCAGCGAGTACTCGATCTGGAGGTCCGCGATCGGGGCGGTGGCGGCGGCCCGGCGGATGGTGTCGGCGCCCACCTCACTGAGGCCGATGTGGCGGACGTACCCCTTCTCGACGAGTTCGGCGATCGCGCCGACCGTCTCCTCGATCGGGACGTCGGGGTCGAGGCGGGCGATGCGGTAGACGTCGATGTGGTCGACACCGAGGCGCTGGAGCGAGTAAGCGGCGAAGTTCTTCACGGCGGCGGGGCGGCCGTCGTACCCGGCCCAGCCTCCGTCGGGGTCGCGGAGGGCGCCGAACTTGACGCTCACCAGCGCCTGTTCGCGGCGGGCGGCCGGCGCGGCGCGCAGGGCCTCGCCGACCAGCATCTCGTTGTGGCCCATGGCGTAGAAGTCGCCCGTGTCGAGCAGGGTCACGCCCGCTTCCAGGGCGGCGTGAACGGTGGCGATGGACTCGGCCCGGTCCGCGTCGCCGTAGAGGGCGGACATGCCCATGCAGCCGAGGCCGAGAGCGGAGACCTGGGGCCCGGTGGTCCCGAGCTGAAGGGTACGCATGAAAACTCCCTGGGTTCTCGTTGAGCGTGCGTCCAGCATCGCATGACAGGTGACAGATTTCAATATCTGTCACCTGTCACTGCACCCGGTTTGGTCCAGACCTATTGACGAGAGGTCTGGACCAGCGCAGTGTCATGCCTACGACACCTCACCGCACCCCCACCGGGAGGCCCCGCATGATCCGCCACAGGCTCCGCCTGCTCGCCGCCGTCCTGACGGCGGCGGTCCTCGCCCCGCTCTCGATCGCCGCCGCCCCCGCCGCCTCCGCGGCGGACACCTGCGCCGTGAAGTCCCGCCCGGCCGGCAAGGTCCTCCAGGGCTACTGGGAGAACTGGGACGGCTCCTCGAACGGGGTCCACCCGCCCTTCGGCTGGACCCCGATCACCGACTCCCGCATCGCCGCGCACGGCTACAACGTGATCAACGCGGCCTTCCCGGTCATCCGCTCCGACGGCACCGCGCTGTGGGAGGACGGCATGGACGCGGGGGTGAAGGTGGCGACCCCGGCGGAGATGTGCGCGGCGAAGGCGGCAGGCCGGACGATCCTGCTGTCCATCGGCGGGGCGACCGCGGGCATCGACCTCAGCTCGACGGCCGTGGCGGACCGGTTCGTCGCGACGATCGTCCCGATCCTGAAGAAGTACAACTTCGACGGCATCGACATCGACATCGAGACGGGACTGGTCGGCAGCGGCAACATCGGCCAACTGTCCACCTCCCAGGCCAACCTGATCCGCATCATCGACGGAGTGCTGGCCCGGATGCCGTCGAACTTCGGCCTGACGATGGCCCCGGAGACGGCGTACGTCACCGGCGGCAGCGTCACCTACGGCTCGATCTGGGGCGCGTACCTGCCGATCGTCAAGAAGTACGCGGACAACGGCCGGCTGTGGTGGCTGAACATGCAGTACTACAACGGCAGCATGTACGGCTGCTCCGGCGACTCGTACGCCGCGGGCACGGTGGCGGGCTTCGTGGCGCAGACGGACTGCCTGAACAAGGGCCTGACCGTCCAGGGCACGACGATCAAGGTGCCGTACGACAAGCAGGTCCCGGGCCTGCCGGCCCAGTCGGGCGCGGGCGGCGGCTATATGTCACCGTCCCTGGTCTCGCAGGCGTGGCGGCACTACGGCACCGGCCTGAAGGGCCTGATGACCTGGTCGATCAACTGGGACGGCTCGAAGAACTGGACGTTCGGCGACAACGTGAGGTCCTTGCAGGGCCGCTGAGCAGGTCCGCACGCCGGGAGGGGCGCGGGGAACCGCCCGCAAGCCCCACGGACCCGCAGGCGGCGAACGACCTCCGGCCCCCTTCGTGAAGCCGGGGCAGAAAACGCCGGGCGAGCTGGAACGATCCAGCTCGCCCGGCGTTCTCGGACGTCGCGCGGCGACTAGGAGCCGACGAGGCGGCCCGCCAGGTAGCCCTCGATCTGGTCGAGAGACACCCGCTCCTGCTTCATCGAGTCACGCTCGCGCACCGTCACCGCGTTGTCCTCGAGCGTGTCGAAGTCGACCGTCACGCAGTACGGCGTGCCGATCTCGTCCTGGCGGCGGTAGCGGCGACCGATGGCGCCCGCGTCGTCGAACTCGATGTTCCAGTTCTTGCGCAGCGCCTGGGCGAGCCCCTTGGCCTTCGGGGACAGCTCCGGGTTGCGGGACAGCGGCAGGACCGCGACCTTCACCGGCGCCAGGCGGTGGTCCAGGCGCAGCACGGTGCGCTTCTCCATCTTGCCCTTGGCGTTCGGCGCCTCGTCCTCGACATAGGCGTCGAGCAGGAAGGCCAGCATCGTGCGGCCGACACCGGCCGCGGGCTCGATGACGTACGGAGTCCAGCGCTCCTGGGCCTCCTGGTCGTAGTAGGCGAGGTCCTGGCCGGAGGCCTTGGAGTGCGCGGAGAGGTCGTAGTCCGTGCGGTTGGCGACACCTTCCAGCTCGCCCCACTCGTTGCCGCCGAACTGGAAGCGGTACTCGATGTCGGCGGTGCGCTTGGAGTAGTGGGAGAGCTTCTCCTTCGGGTGCTCGTACCAGCGCATGTTCTCCTCGCGCAGGCCGAGGCCCGTGTACCAGTTCCAGCGCTCCTGCATCCAGTACTCCTGCCACTTCTCGTCCTCGCCCGGCTTGACGAAGAACTCCATCTCCATCTGCTCGAACTCGCGGGTGCGGAAGATGAAGTTGCCCGGCGTGATCTCGTTGCGGAAGGACTTGCCCATCTGCGCGATGCCGAAGGGCGGCTTGCGGCGCGAGGTCTGCTGGACCTGGGCGAAGTTGGTGAAGATGCCCTGCGCGGTCTCGGGGCGCAGGTACGCGATCGAGCCGCTGTCCTGCGTCGGGCCGAGGTGGGTGGAGAGCAGACCCGAGAACTGCTTGGGCTCGGTGAACATGCCCTTGTTGCCGCAGTTCGGGCAGTTGATGTCGGCGAGGCCGTTCTCCGGCAGACGGCCGTGCTTGGCCTCGTAAGCCTCCTCCAGATGGTCGGCGCGGAAGCGCTTGTGACAGGAGGTGCACTCGGTGAGCGGGTCGGTGAAGGTGGCGACGTGGCCGGAGGCCACCCAGACCTCGGTCGCCAGGATCACCGACGAGTCGATACCGACGACGTCCTCGCGGGACGTGACCATGTAGCGCCACCACTGGCGCTTGATGTTCTCCTTGAGCTCGACACCCAGCGGTCCGTAGTCCCAGGCGGCACGCTGACCGCCGTAGATCTCGCTGCACGGGAATACGAAGCCACGGCGCTTGCTCAGGCTGACGATGGTGTCGATCTTGTCGGCGGCCACGGTGCTCTCTTCATTACGACGACGGGCGACGAAGCGACTGCTTCAGAGCATTGCTTCAGAGCGAATGCTTCAGGTTACCGGCGGGGGCTCCCCTCCAATCAAATCGGTACGGCACCTGGAGCCGGTCCCCGGGTGGGTGGAGCCGTCACCGGGGATAATTGACAACGGTTTCCATATTTGTTGAAAATGACTGTCATGCACATACGTCGACGCCTCCTAGCCGGGACCGCGGTCGCCGCGGCCACCGCACTGGGCCTCGGAGCCCTCTCCGCCTGCTCCTCCACCAGTGCCGCCGCCGGCAACACCGGGAAGTTCGACGTCGTCGCGTCGTTCTATCCGATGGCCTTCCTCGCCGAACAGATCGGCGGGAACCACGTCCATGTCACCAGTCTCACCCAGCCCGGCCAGGAGCCGCACGACCTGGAGATCAGCGCCCGGCAGACCGGGCAGCTCCAGGAGTCCGACGCGGTGCTCTACCTGAAGAACCTCCAGCCCTCCGTCGACGACGCGGTCGCCCAGTCCGAGATCAAGACGAAGATCGACGCGGCCTCCCTGACCACGCTGGAGAACCACGGCAACGAGGTCGGCGGCCACGCCGCCGCGCACGACACGCACCAGGGCGAGGAGTCCGGCGGCAACGACCCCCACATCTGGCTCGACCCGGTGCGCTACGCCCAGGTCGCCCAGGGCGTCGGCAAGGCCTTCGAGAAGGCCGACCCGGATCACGCGGCCGACTACAAGAAGAACACCGCGGCCCTGGTCCACAAGCTCGAGGACCTCGACGCGCAGTACACGGGCGGTCTGAAGAACGCCAAGGGCAAGGTCTTCGTCACCACGCACGCCGCCTTCGGCTACCTCGCCGAGCGCTACGGCCTCACCGAGGAGGCGATCAACGGCCTGGACCCGGAGTCCGAGCCCAGCGCGGCGCGGGTGCGGGACCTGGAGAGGATGGCGAAGGCCGACGGCGTCTCCACGGTCTTCTACGAGACGCTCGTCAGCGACAAGACCGCGAAGACCATCGCCAGGGACACAAGGCTGAGGACGGACGTCCTCGACCCGATCGAGGGCATCACCTCCAAGTCCCGCGGCAGCGATTACTTCCAGGTCATGCAGTCCAACCTCAAGGCCCTCCAGACGGCCCTGGGAACCAAGTGACACCGGAGGATACGGCCATGAGCGAGCCCGTCATACGCCTGCGCGGCATACGCGCCGACCTGGGCTCGCGCCCCGTCCTGCGCGGCATCGACCTCACCGTCCACCGGGGTGAGGTCGTCGCGCTGCTCGGCGCGAACGGATCGGGCAAGTCGACGGCCGTGCGCAGCATCATCGGCCAGGTGCCGACGAACGCCGGCGAGATCGAGCTGTTCGGCACCCCGCGCCGTGACTTCCGCGACTGGCGGCGCATCGGCTATGTGCCGCAGCGCACGACGGCCGCGGGCGGCGTGCCCGCCACCGTGACCGAGGTGGTCTCCTCCGGCCGGCTCTCACGCGCCCGCTTCGGCATCCTGCGCAGGGCCGACCGCGAGGCCGTTCGACGCGCCCTGGAGCTGGTCGGCATGGCGGACCGGGCCAAGGACTCCGTCAACGCGCTCTCCGGCGGCCAGCACCAGCGGGTGCTGATCGCCCGCGCCCTCGCCTCCGAGCCGGAACTGCTGATCATGGACGAACCGATGGCGGGCGTCGACCTCGCGAGCCAGGAGGTGCTCGCCCACACGCTGAGGGAGCAGGTGGACTCCGGTGCGACCGTGCTGCTGGTGCTGCACGAACTGGGTCCGCTGGAGCCGCTGATCGACCGGGCGGTGGTCCTGCGCGACGGCTGCGTCCTGCACGACGGGCCGCCCCCGAAGGCCGTGGGCCAGCACGCCCTGCCCGGCCACGACCACGTACACCCGCACGACGCGGCGGGCGCCGAACCGATCCGTACGGGGCTGCTGAGCTGATGGACTTCCTGAACTACGCCTTCATGCAGCGGGCCCTGCTCGCGGCCGTCCTGGTCGGCATCACCGCGCCGGCCGTCGGCATCTACCTCGTGCAGCGCCGCCAGGCCCTGATGGGCGACGGGATCGGCCATGTGGCGATGACGGGCGTCGGCCTCGGCTTCCTGCTGTCCACCTCCCCGGTGTGGATGGCGACGGCCGTCTCGGTCCTCGGCTCCGTCCTGATGGAGCTGATCCGCTGGTACGGCAGAACGCGCGGCGACATCGCCCTCGCGATGCTCTTCTACGGCGGCATGGCCGGCGGCGTGATGTTCATCAACCTCGCGCCGGGAGGCTCCAACGCCAACCTGACGTCGTACCTGTTCGGATCGCTGTCCACGGTCTCGCAGTCGGACGTCCTGGCGATCTGCCTGCTCGCCGCCTTCGTCGTCCTGGTCACCCTCGGTCTGCGCCGCCAGCTCTTCGCGGTCAGCCAGGACGAGGAGTTCGCCCGGGTCACGGGCCTGCCGGTGCGGGCGCTGAACCTGCTGACCGCGGTCACCGCGGCGGTGACGGTGACGGTGGCGATGCGTGTGGTCGGTCTGCTGCTGGTCTCCGCCCTGATGGTGGTCCCGGTGGCGGCGGCGCAGCAGCTCGGCCGCAGCTTCGCGGCGACCTTCGCGATCGCGGTCGCCATCGGCGTGACCGTGACCATCAGCGGCACGATCACGTCCTACTACCAGGACGTGCCGCCCGGCGCGACGATCGTGCTGCTGACGATCGCCGCGTTCGTCGCGCTGACCGCGCTGGCGACGCCGCTGGCCCGGCGACGCGCGCGGGCACTGTCCGCCGCGCGGGCCACCACCGACCCGCTGGAGTGCGCAATTCCCGCCACCCGGGGGGCGGGCGACGAGGCCGGAGTCTGACCGCGCCCGGCCCGGGCTGGCACAATGGCCCGGCAAGGCGCAGACGCGAGGCGTGAGAGAGCCGAAGGGGCGAGCGAGCCATCAAGAAGGAGGCAACGGTGACGACCGCCGGCCAGCCCGTACGGGGACGATCCACCCGTCAGCGTGCCGCCGTGGCGGCGGCTCTCGACGAGGTGGACGAGTTCCGCAGCGCGCAGGAGCTCCACGACATGCTCAAGCACAAGGGCGACTCGGTGGGCCTGACGACGGTCTACCGCACGCTCCAGTCGCTCGCCGACGCGGGGGAGGTCGACGTTCTGCGCACCTCAGACGGTGAGTCCGTCTACCGCCGTTGCTCGACCGGCGAGCACCACCACCACCTGGTGTGCCGGGTCTGCGGCAAGGCCGTCGAGGTCGAGGGCCCGGCGGTGGAGAAGTGGGCCGAGGCGATCGCCGCGGAGCACGGCTATGTCAACGTCGCCCACACGGTGGAGATCTTCGGCACGTGCGCGGAGTGCGCGAGCGCCGCGGCCGAACACTGACCAGGCGAACACCGCGGCCGCCGTTCAGCCACCGGCGGCCCTCGTGCGCGGGTGCTCCTGCGTCACGGCCCCTCCCCGGTTTGCGGTGACGAGCCGTGGTCGTAGGTGATCCTGGGTCGGACCGGTCGGAGCACCCGCCGGGCTACTCCTGCCCGCCCTCCATGGCCGGCAGCTCCTCGTTCGGGATGGCGCCGCCGAAGCGGCGGTCGCGTGAGGCGAACTCGAGACACGCACGCCACAGGTCGCGGCGGTCGAAGTCCGGCCACAGCACGTCCTGGAAGACCATCTCCGCGTATGCGCTCTGCCAGATCAGGTAGTTGGAGGTGCGCTGCTCGCCGCTCGGCCGCAGGAACAGGTCCACGTCCGGCATGTCCGGGTAGTAGAGATACTTCGCGAGGGTCTTCTCCGTGATCTTCGCCGGGTCGAGCCTGCCCGCCCTCACGTCCTCGGCCATCGCCTGCGCCGCGTCCGCGATCTCGGCCCGGCCGCCGTAGTTCATGCAGAAGTACAGCGTGAGCCTGTCGTTGCCCTTGGTCTGCTCCTGGGCGACCTGGAGTTCCTTGGCCACCGACTTCCACAGCTTGGGCATCCGGCCCACCCAGCGCACCCGGATGCCGAGCTCGTCGAGCTGGTCGCGGGTCTTGCGGATGAAGTCACGGTTGAAGTTCATGAGGAAGCGCACCTCGTCAGGCGAGCGCTTCCAGTTCTCGGTGGAGAACGCGTACAGCGAGATGTTCTGGACGCCCATCTCGATCGCGCCCTGCAACACGTCCAGCACCCGCTCGGCGCCGACCTTGTGCCCCTCGGTGCGCGGCAGCCCGCGCTCCTTGGCCCAGCGGCCGTTGCCGTCCATCACGATCGCCACATGGGTCGGAACCAACTCGCCCGGAAGTTTCGGCGGACGGGCTCCGGACGGGTGCGGCTCCGGCGTGCTGTACTCACGGCGCTGGCGCCCCAGGAACCCGCGTACGGCCATGTGCTTCTCGCTCCTCGATCTGCTGTCGCTGTGACTGTCTACTGTTCCACGTACCGAAGCGAGCGCAGTCCGCGCTCCAGGTGCCAGTGCAGATACGCCGACACCAGTCCGCTGCCCTCCCGGACGTACCGCTGCTCGCACGCGTCCGCGGTCTCCCAGTCTCCCGTCAGCAGCGCGCCGAGCAGTTCCAGGGCACCCGGCGAGGGTACGACGCTGCCGGGCACCCGGCAGTCGCCGCACACGGCACCACCCGAGGCCACCGAGAAGAACCGGTTCGGCCCGGGCATGCCGCACTTCGCGCAGTCGCTGAAGCTGGGCGCGTAGCCGTTGACGGCGAGGGAGCGCAGCAGGAACGCGTCGAGGACCAGATGCGGCGCGTGCTCGCCACGGGCGAGGGTTCTGAGCCCGCCGACGAGCAGCAGATACTGCTGGACCGCAGGCTCCCCCTCGTGATCGGTGAACCGCTCGGCGGTCTCCAGCATGGCCGTACCGGCCGTGTAGCGCGCGTAGTCGGTGACGATCCCGCCGCCGTAGGGTGCGATGGTCTCGCTCTGCGTGCACAGCGGCAGTCCGCGCCCCACCAGCTCGCTGCCGCGTGCGAAGAACTGCACGTCCACATGCGAGAAGGGCTCAAGCCGGGCCCCGAACTTCGACTTGGTGCGGCGCACGCCGCGGGCCACGGCACGTACACGTCCGTGACCCCGCGTGAGCAGCGTGATGATCCGGTCCGCCTCACCCAGCTTCTGGGTGCGCAGCACGATGCCGTCGTCGCGGAACAGACTCATGGCGCCCATTCTCGCCTACGGCGGGCGCGCCCCGGGCCGTGTGGTCCGCTTCCGGACGCGGGCGCCCGCCCTTCAAGGCACCTCGCCGCGGCTGCGCGCGTTGGCGTACGCGGTCGCCGCGCGCAGCCGCTCCGCGGGGGTGGCGAGCCGCACGGCTTCCGGCTCCACGTCCCACTCCTTGCCCCCGCCGTACGGTCTCAGCTGGACGTACGGACCCTCGTGTCCCATCACCACACCCACCCTCCCGGTGCGGATGTCGACGGCGTACGAGCCGATCGGTGGCTTCATCCCGCCTCCGTGGCCCGTCGCGTCCACAGGGCCACCGTGAGCCGGGCGGCGAGGCCGACGGGACGGCCGCCCGGTACCACGCGCGGCCGGGGAGCCTCGCGCGCGAGACCGGCGAGGTCGATCCGGAGCGAAGGCAAGGTGATCGCGGCGTCCGCGAGCGCCGACCGTAATTCCTTCACTGTCTCCTCCGCCTCTTCGACGCAGCGCGCCGATGTCGTCCCCCGAGTGATACGTGTACCGCAGCCACCGTGCTCCCCGCTCCCTGCGACTTTTACGCTTCGCATCCCTATGGTGACGCTACGCATCTACACTCGGCAGGTGTCTGTGCTCTACAAGTGGGAGCGAGGGGCGGCATTGGGGGGAGGACGCCGCCTCGTGCGGTTCACGGCGCGGCCCGGCACCGAGGGCGCCGCCCGGCTGGAACCGCTCCCCGTGATCGGCACCCAGGACATGACGCCCAGCACCGCTCCCTACGGCGGGTCGGACAGGTCGTCACCGCCGCTTCGCCGACGCCCTGTCCCCACCACCGCCGCACCGGGCCGGGGATGCCGTCCGGCGCGGTCCGGCGGCGGTCCGGGAAGCGTCTCCCGGAGTTCCGGATCGAGTTCCGTGGATTCCCGTTGTGCCGTTTCGCGGCGCAGGAGGGTCAGATGCGCCGCGGTGAGCGTCATCAGGACGGCGATGTTGAGCAGCGCCGCCACGTGCAGTCCGTCCGTGAAGGCCGTCCGGGCGAGCGCGAGGACTTCACGGCCGAGCCGTTCGGGCAGTCGGCCGGCGACCTCGACGGCACCGCCGAGGGTTGCCCGGGCGGCCTCGGTGAGGTCGGGGGCGATGCCGCCCGGAAGGGACCTGCCGTCCAGCTCCGCCCGGTACACGGCGGCGGCGACGGATCCGGCGACGGCCACGCCCAGCGCCTCGCCCAGGTTCGCGCCGGTCTCGCCGATACCCGAGGCGTTGCCCGCGCGTTCGGGTGGGGCACTGCTGATGATGACGTCGTTGGTGAGGGCGAGCGCCGCCTGGACGCCGAAGGAGATGACGGCGAAACCGACGACGGCGAGGAAGGGCCCGGAACTGGTGCCGAGCCTGGTGAGCAGCACCAGCCCCGGCACGGCCAGCAGGAAGCCGCCCGCCATGACCCTCAGCGGGCCCGTGCGGTCGGCCACGGCAGGGGCCAGCAGTGCGCCCACCACGCCCGCGGCCACCGCGGGCAGCGCCCACAGCCCGGCTACCGACGGGGACAGCCCCAACACCAGCAGGAAGTACTGCAGGAGCAGGAACTGCGTCCCGGTCACGGCGAAGAGTCCCAGGGTCAGCCCGCCCAGCGACACCCCGAACGCCGGGCGGGAGAAGAGCCGGAGGTCGAGCATGGGGTCGGGGAGCCTCAACTGCCTGCGCACGAAGACGGTACCGAGACAGAACCCGGCGGCGACGCTCAGCAGCGGCAGCGTATGGACGCCGTGCTGGGCGATCTGTTTGAACCCGTAGACCACCGGCAGCACCGTCGTGACGGACAGCGTGACGCTGACCGGATCCAGTCGGCCGGCCCCCGGATCGCGGTATTCGGGCAGCAGCGGCGGACCGGCGATCAGCAGGACGATGCCGACCGGCACGCCGAGCAGGAACACCGAGCCGCACCAGAAGTGCTCAAGGAACACGCCGCCGATCAGCGGGCCGATCATTCCACCGATGCTGAAATTGGTCATCCACGCCGCGACCGCCAGCCGCCGCTGCCCCGGATCGCGGAACATGTTGCTGATCAGGGAGAGGGTCGACGGCATCAACGTCGCCCCTGCGACACCCAGCAACGCGCGCGCCGCGATGAGCATCCCCACGCTGGACGAACAGGCGGCGAGCAGGGAGGCCACCGCGAAGGCGGCGGCACCGGTCAGCAGGAGTCTGCGGCGGCCGATCCGGTCCCCGAGAGTCCCCATCGTGGCGAGGAATCCGGCCACCATGAAGCCGTAGATGTCTACGATCCAGAGCAGTTCCGTTCCGCTCGGGTGCAGTCGCTCGCCGAGGGCGGGCGCGGCCAGATGCAGCACGCTCATGTCCAGACCGATGAGCATGGTCGGCAGCGCGAGGACCGCGAGCCCCATCCATTCCCGTCGTCCGGCCCGCGTCGGAACGTCGGCCTGCACGCATGACCCTGTGTGACGACCCATCGGAATCAGCCGGCGGCACGCGAAGGGACCAGCGCGCCGCGGCACTGCTGGAGCAGGCGGCGTACGGCGTAGGTGACCGGGCGGTTCAGCGCTTCGTCGGGCGTGAGCCACAGAGCGGAGGTGCCCTCCGGGCCGAGTTGCACCGCGAGGTCCGTGTCCACCGGGTCGGCGGTCCGGTAGACGTGCCACAGATGGGCGTCGGCGCCGCGGCGGCAGCCGTCGCCGGGTAGCGGAGTCCGGGTCAGGTGCTCGAGCCGTTCGCCGGTGATGCCGGTCTCTTCGCGCAGTTCGCGCACCGCCGCTTCGTCGGCGTGTTCGTGGCATTCGACGTGACCGGCGGGAATCGTCAGGCCGAAGGGGAACGCCGTCCGGTCGAAGAAGAGGAGGCGGCCGCGGGCGTCCCGGACGAACACGCCCGCCGTCTCGTGCCAGTACTCGCCCTCGGTGTCCGTCCACCAGCGGACCGCGGGATCCAGCACCAGCGCCCGGTCGCCGACGTGACCGCAGGCGAGGCACACAGCATGGCGGCGGGTGCCGGCGGTGCGCCACTCCACCGACGCGCTGCGGCAACGCAGGCAGTAGTGGTGCACGGCGCCGTCCCGCAGCGCGTGCGGCGGAAGGAAGTCCAGGTTCATGCCTCACTCCCGGTCTAGGACGTCCCGTCGCGCATGTCCGAGCCCGCGCGGGACGGCATGCTTCGCGCGGCAGAGAGCCGAGGCGTCCGCCGCGCGAAGCAGGGTGTGTCTGACCTGGTAGAACCTCAGTTGTCCAGGCCGAACCGGGTGAACAGTTCCGTGTCGCCGGTGACGTAGGAGGTGTCGGTGATCACCGTCTGGTCGGACGGGCCCCGGCTGCACATGCACATGTGCCGACCGGTGGAGACCACACGCGCCGCCCGGGCGCCACCCGAGGACATGATCTCCTCGGCGATGTCCTTCACGAGATGCTCCTGGATCTGGAACCTGCGGCTGAACGCCTGGACCAGACGGGGGAACTTGCCGAGGCCCAGGATCTTGCTGCCGGGCACGTAGGAGATCGCCACCTTCCCGTAGAAGGGCAGGAAGTGGTGCGCGCAGATGGAGTAGTAGTTGATGTCGTGGACACGGACCACTCCGGCGTGTTCGCCCTCGACCTCGACCGTGGTCTTGAGGATCGTCGAGGTGTCGATCTCATAGCCGCTCAGTAGTTCGCGGTAGGCACGGACGATACGGGGTTCGCACTCCGGCTCCCGGTACCAGTCGAGCGCGCGTTTGTCGGTCGTGACCTTCTCTTCGAGCCACTCAGCGATACTGCTCATCAAACACCTCCTGATGGGCGCCTGTAGCGCCTCTCCTGTTGCTTCCAGTTGATCGGCGGCCGGTTCCACACATGCGGCTGCCCGAGGAGCTCGGTCACGACGTTCCGGTGTAAGTGGCCGCTCCTGTCGACCACGCGGCTCTTGGTGCCGCAGTGCCGCTCCTACGGGTGCTCGCACCGTTCGCGGGCCTGCCGAAGACCTGCGAACGGTGCGATAAGCCCGTACACACATGCTGTGAACAGCAGCTACGTGCTGACTGTGCCATGCTGCCTGCCGCTGATACACGCACGCAACTTGTCCGGTATGTCCGGGTGATGAGTAATGCTGACACCCCGACAGAACAGTGAGGCGAAGACATGCCCACAACGGCCTGCCGGGAGTATGTCGGGCAGTACGCGACGGTGAGACCGGCCCGTGCGGCGGCGTCGGGGTCCACCGGGTCGAAACCCGCGGTGACCAGCGTCGGACAGCGCAGCCGGGTGATCCTGCCCAGCGGACCGGCGGACAGGTGCGTCCGTCCCACCGCGGCGAGGTCGGCCCCGCACAGCCGGCGCAGTGCGGTCTCGGGATCGGTGCGGTCGTGAGGACCTCGACGTCCCCGAGAGTGGCGAACCCCGTCCGCCACGACTCGGACGAACGGTCAGGTCGGCTCGTCGAGGCGGACGATCCTCATCGGAGGCGGCTCCCCCCGAGCCGCGGCAGGGTCCCCACCGCGGTCGCAGACGTGCGCGGGCCCTGCGAACATGACGGGGTCGGGGGCCGGGGCGATACGGATACGGCGGGAGCTCTCAGCCGGAGAGGTCGTGTGTGGCCTCCCACAGCCGGTTGAAGCGCTTCATGCGGTGTTCGACGAGGGCGGCCCTGGCGTTGAGGGTGGTCTTGGCGTTCACCTTCATCGTGTCCTGGTCGATCTCGTAGGTGAGTTCGTTGTCGAAGATGATGAAGTCGCTGTGCGTGCCCAGCTGCACCCGGTGCGGCAGCTGGGAGAGGGCCACCACGCGGGCGTCGATGCCCAGCGAACGCTGACTCTCGCACAGCTCCATCAGCTTGTCGTCGATCTGCTCCTCGGTGTCGACGATGAACAGCCGCCTGATCTTCACCCCGCGCAGGATCGCGTCGCTCTGCGCCTCCAGGTAGCGGCTCGCGGGCTCGCTGTTCCAGAAGTCCCGGTCGACGGAGGTGCTGGTGGCGTCGAGGGACTTCTTGATGCACCGGGTGAGGTCGATGAGCCAGTCCTGGTTCTCGCCCAGGCAGTCGGCGATGTTGTTGCTCAGGTTCTCCAGCAACTGGGCGAGCCGGTCGATCTCCTCACTGGCGAAGGTCTTCACCAGCTCGTTGTTCATCAGCCCCGCCTTCGTGGCGCTGCGGGCGAGCTTGGTCACGCCGTCGGAGCGCAGAACCGAACGGTCCACCTGGCTGAAGAGTTCGGTGGCCTCGCTGATCCGGGCGAAACGGTCGTCGACCAGGTCCGTCATCTCCCGGCGGTGGTCGGTGAGATGACTGTGCACCTCGCGATGGTGCTCCGCCAGGCTGTCCCTCATCTCCCGGATGCGGGTGCGCTGCCCGCTCTCCATCGCCTCCAGCCGCCGCTCGAAGTCGACCATGTACTGGACGATCAGCGCGGACCCGCCGATCACGATGGAGACCGTCAGCTTCCACACCTCGTCCTGCTTCTGGTTGAGCGCGTTGGTGAGGACGTAGGCGACGATCGACACCACGACGGTGACGAGCGTCTTCAGCAGAAGCGGTGGTACGCGCAGGCCCTCCGGCCGTGGCGTGTTCCTCGTGCCTTGTGTGTCGGTCATTCCTTCCTCCCCCGTCGGACCCTTCGGAACGCGCGCCGAAGCGGCTCGCGCGTCGTGCTCAGCGTGCGGTCAGTGCCTCCCTCAGCAACGGGATGGCCTGGAGGGCCATCTGGTCCCTGATGCGCTGCACCAGCGTGTGCCACTGGCGGCTGAATCCCGGCTGCTCCTCCAGCGCCTCCCACAGCGCGGACAGCCTCCGGTCCACCCGTGCCCGGGGCATCCACAGGTGCAGCAGATGGTCGACGGCGGGGCGCAGCGCCAGAACGGCCATGGGCCCGTCCGTCGACCCGAAGCGGCTGCCGTCGAGCATCCGTACGAGCGTGGTGAGCAGCCAGTCGTGCAGGGCGAGGTCTTCGCACAGGCGCACGACGGCGGTAGGTTCCGTGCCTTCGGGGACCCCGAGCAGCACCGTGCGCAGATCGTCTTCGACGACCGTGAAGTGGATGGAGGGGTCCTGGCCGTCGGGGACGGTCAGGGCCGCCCAGCGCAGGCGGGTACGGCGGCTCTTGAAGGGGCTCTTCTGGTCGAGCAGCGGGTGCCGCAGCAGCCTGGTGAGCAGGCCCTCGGCGATCAGGCCGGGGTCGAGTTCCCCGGACCGGCCGCCTCCCAGCAGCCCTTCGGCGACCGCCTGCGCGGGCAGTTTCCCGAGGGGCTCGACCACCCCCGGGCGTACCAGGTAGTGGCCCCAGGGCTGCCGCTGGTCGGGTCCGGACGCCGGGATACGGAAGGACGAGCCGGCCTGGAGGACACGGCCCTCGGTGAGCGCGGCGCGGGTGAGCACCGTACCGACGGCGCGCACCTTGGCGCCGTTGGAGGCGGGCAGCGGACAGTCGACGCCCATGAGGGTGTCCGGCGAGAGGGCGTACAGGTTGGGGCGTTCGGAGACGAGGACGCGCTCGTCGGCTCTCAGCCGCAGCACATGGCCGGCCGCCCGGAGGTCCAGTGCCTGGGACGTCGGCAGCAGGCAGGTGCGCACTTCGCCGCAGGCGAGCGTCGTGGACCTCGTCTGCCTCGGGCTGCCCATGTCACCACCCCGGGTAGAAGACGTAGGAGGCCCGGTCCGCCACGGAGTCGGGTACCGCGATGCCCTCGCGCTGCGACCGCTCGGCTATCTGCCCGAGCGCGCCCGCGTCCACCTCGGTCTGGTCGAGGATGATGCGCACGGCGTGCTCGATGGGGAGGAATCGCGAAGGCAGCACGGAGCAGGTGCGGTAGGCGTTGAAGGGGGTGGCGTCGGCGTTGAGCTGGAGCAGCGGGGCGAGGTGGTCCCATTCGGGCGGGAAGCCGCCCGAGGAGTGGGCTCGGGGGACGAAGACGGGTTCGCCCTCGTTGCGGAGCAGGCCGAGGCGGGTCAGCTGCCAGACCGCGGCGAGGAAGGGGCAGGACCAGGTGCGGTGCCCTTCCTTGTCGTCCCACAGTTCGACGTCCAGGAAGACGGAGTGCCGGTGGGCGGCGGTCTCCTGGGGAGGCTGCCAGGCCCCCGACCGCTTCATCGCCTGGGCGCGCTGGGCGGGAGTGCGCACCCCGTTGGCGAGCCAGCCGGTCTGGTCCACGGGCGGGCGCAGGCCGTAGCTGCCGGGCGGCGGTGATTCGACCAATCGGCCCGCCACCGATTCAGCGAGCGGCACCTTGTCCGCCACGGCGCAGCCGGACTCCCTGGCCAGGTAGTCGATGACCAGCCCGGCGCGCTCGGCCTCGGCGAGCAGGACCGGTACCACCTCGGCGGGCGTGGAGAAACGGGTGAAGTAGTCGTCGATGAGGAAGCAGGTGCTGATGCGGGGGCGTTTGCCGCCGGCCCGGGCGGTGGCGTCGGCGCGGGCGGCCTCCGCCCAGGGCTTCACGCTCTCGAAGTGCCGCCGCAGCCGCTGGGCGCCGCCTTGGAAGTCCTCCATGTACAGGTGGCCCAGCTCCAGGGAGAGATGGGACAGGGGTAAGGAGCGGGTGAGCGGCTCGGCGGCGGTCTCCCGGAACACGGCGTCCGTCACGAGTGCCCCCAGTGGGCGTCGTCGGTGATCTTCCGGGCGAGTTCCTCCAGTGCCTCCAGCGTCTCCTTGTTGGCGATCTGCGTGGACAGCACGTCCTCCTCGGTGATGAGCTGCTCGCGCCATTGGAGGACGGGTTCCAGCGGGATGGTCCCGAGGACGACGCTGTCCCCGATCTTCCGGTCGGAGGCGAGCTGGCGCAGATAGTCGTCGCACCGCTGCATCCAGACGGACTGGGCGGGCGACACCTGGGACCACAGCGCGGACTCCGGGTCGGGTACGGCGGCCCGTACGAAGCGGATGGAACGGCGGAGCGCGTCCTTGTCGTGGAGGCCGGCCGCCGCGCCGTTGAGGATGCCGTGTTCGCCGAAGACCAGTCCCGACGCCGCGAGTACGTGCTGCCGGGTCCAGCGGTGGAAGACCAGCCAGCGGGCCTGGACGCCCCGCAGTTCGGGCTGTGCGGTCGCTTCCAGCACCATGTCCATGGCGTAGCTGCGTCCGGCGCTCAGGTCGACGATGATGACGTCGAACTCGCTGTTGAGCCGGAGCAGCAGATCGACGCAGCGGCGAAGGGTGTCCTGGTCCGTGGCGAACTCGCCGCCGCTCGCGTCTCCCGGCAGCAGGACCAGCCGGCCGGAGCCGTTGGGCCGGTTGCGCAGCACCGGGTGCAGGGTGTGGGTCCAGATGTCGACGCGGGCCGGCTCCGCCGTGCCGGCCTCCAGGTAGGTGTGCAGGCCGCCGCGGTCGATCCCCAGCTCTCCGGGTACGTCGAAGACGGCGGCGGCGGTGGGCGAGCCGAAGTCGAAGTCGACGTAGCACACGTCGTCACCGGTGAGTGCGCGTTGGTAGGCGAGGTTCGCGCTGGTCACGGAGCGGCCCGTGCCTCCTTTGTCGGAGGCGGCGAAGACGAGCACGGTCTCACACCTCCCGGGCCGCGTCGCGGGCCTGGGCCAGGACGTCCAGTTCACCGAGCACGGACAGCGTCAGCGCGCAGGCCGTACCCGGCTGCTCGTCGAGGATCCTGCGGGCCCGGCGCAGTCGGATCTCTATGCTGCGCAGCGACTTCGCGCGCTCGCCGTCGGCCGCGAGGGTGGGCTCCATCTGCTCGAAGCCGAACAGATGGGTGGACTCGCTCAGCAACGCGCGTGCCAGGATCGCCAGTTCGGCGCTGCGGATCGGCCGCTGCACATAGAGCTTGCGGGCGGCCACCATGCATTCGGTGACCCGCTCGGTGACGCTCCACGACACCCGGCCCGAGCCCTGGGGTGAGCCGGGGTACACGGCACGGACGTTGTCCCACAGGCCGATGCCCTCGCCCTCCTGGATGCGGCGTTGCCACAGATGCCCGAAGATCTCCTCGGCGAGCCGGAGCAGGCGGTCCTGGGCGGTGATGTTGCGGGACAGCTCGCTGAGCTGGATGGTGCGTTTGAGCAGCTGGGCCGAGAAGTCGGTCATGGTCCACTGAAGGGGCGCGCCCGCGCTCTCGCTGCCTTGCAGGGGCAGGGTGACGCCGGGGTTGTGGAGGCTTACGGCGGGGTCGTCGCGCGTCATACGGCTGGTGATGCGGCCGCGTTCGGCGAGGCGCTCCATGACCGTCACGGTGCGGGTGAGGTCCTCGTCGGTGGCCCGCCTGCGCACCAGGTCGTGGACCAGGATGGCGGCGACGGAGAGCGAGAAGTACTCGGATTCCAGCAGTTGGCCGGTGGTGCGCCAGGGGAGGTCCTCCAGCGGCCAGCGTTCGGGGTCGAAGCGGGCGATGCCGGACCAGTACTGCTGGGTGATCTCCCAGCGCAGCCGCAGTGCCTCGGCGAGCTTCTGCTGTTCGGGGTTGAGCAGACCCAGGGTCAGGGTGCGGTCGGAGAAGAGGTCCTGGATGCCGTCGAGGGCGACCACCGTGAAGTACAGGTAGGGCACCGCCTCGGCGACGCCGTCGGCCTGCACGCCGATCGGGTCGCTGGTCTCCACCTTGGGTGCGTCCTTGACCAGGCTCCAGGCCCAGCCGCATTCGAAGAGCTGGTTGTCGTCCCTGAGCCGTTCCTCGACGTCGACGCCGAGGACGAAGCTCTCGGTGATCGTGGCGCGCAGGGGTTTGAATCTGCGCTGGAACTGCTGGAGGACGGCGCGCTCCGACAGCTTCCCCTGGCCGACCAGTCGGCGTAACCGCTGCCCCTGGGCGGAGTTGGCGTCGAAGACGTTGACGGTGAAGGAGCGCAGCAGGCTGACCATCGCGGCGGTCAGACGGATGCTGGTGGCCTCCCTGAGCTGCTCGATGGCCTTCCTCGTGTCACTGCGGGAGGTGCGGTCCCCGTAGACCTTGAGGAATCCGAGCGTGGCGAGGCAGAGGGTGACCGACATGGAGAAGGAGTCGACCACGCCCAGTTCCCGCTGCTCCCGGGTGATCTCCTGCTTGTGGTCCTGGGAGGTGAAGTAGTAGCCGCCGGCGAAGGTGGGGGTGGCGTCCGGGCCGGTGTGCGTGCGCATGAACTGGTCGAGCACCGTGACGAGGTTGGCGGGGATCTCGGTGCGCCCGCCGACCCGTTTCAGCGCCCGCTCGACGTCCGTCTGGGTGGTGTCGGGCTCGTCGAGACGGAACGCGGGGATCTCGGTGGCGGGGTACATGAGGCACAGCAGCCGTTCGGCGTCCGCGACACTGCTGCGGCCGCCCCATTCCCCCCAGGACCACTTGCCGCCGTCGAACGAGTGGCGGGCCATGGCCTGCCAGATGTCGAGCAGGTGCTGACGTGGCTTGATCTGCATCCCCATGCCCCTCACACAGGTCGCTCTGCCCCTGTATTCCGTACCCTCTGTCAGAAATGAACCTCGGAATTCCGGTGACCGAGGGCAAGGATCATCCCCTCGTGTCCCGGGCGCACCATGTCCGTCGGCTTCCTCAGCCCCAGGACGGCGATCTTTCCGGCAAATGGCCTGAGACTCTCATGCACCTGCAACTCGTCGACGTCGCACGCCGGAAAATGTTCGTCGCCGACGTCATACCCAGTGGAACGGGCCATGAACGCGGCGGCGAAGGGAGCACCGGGCGCCAGGGCCCGCATGAAGCACGCGACAGCGCGACGGAACTCCGCGTGGGAGTCGGACATGGACTCGGCGACGAAGAACATCGTTCCGATGGCCCAGTGCGCGGGACGGCGGACCAGACCGAACAGATTGCCGCGCTCGACCCGGACGGTGTCGGTGAATCTCGCCCTCCGTTTTTCGTCGATCTCGCGATAGGCGGGGCCCTCTCGCAGCACGCGCCAGAAACTGTCCCAGCCCTGGTCGAAGTTGACCCGCTGTTCCCTCAGGTACTCGACGTTCGCACTCGAAAGCTCCAGCTGGGTGATCTCCTTGCACCACGGCAGCATGGACAGTGCGGGGTAGAGGTTGGCCCCCGCTCCGACGTCAATACCCAAAACCGGCCGTTCGAAATTCTCACGGAAATGATCGCTGAAGTGGTCGCGCACATACGCGATGATCTCCGCGTCCACGTCGAGCAGCTCGCGGTAATTGCGATCGATGTACGCGTGAGGGTCGAATGCGTCCCACGGGGCATCGGCGTTGAGTTTGGGTGCCCCCTGTAGGGCTTCCAGGTCCATGCTTAACCGTACCAACGGGTGAGAGGACGCGGATCCCCTTTGCCGCGACGGGGGGAAGCCCGGACGGCCGACCGGGGCAATGGCACATCGGCCTCTTGGTCCTGAACCCTCCTTGAGCGGGCGGACACCGCCGGGAGATGCTGGTCAAAACCCCGCCGAAAGCGAACCGGACGGCAGGGTGTGCGCCATCCGAGTCTTATTCACCCATATGGGGCCGGTGCGCCCCGGACCTTTGACCAGGGGGGGCCATGACCGCTCATCCAGCGGAACGCTCAGGAGATCCTTTCGCGTCGCTCACCGGCCAGGGCCTTTTCCGTCCCGCCCAGGAGCGGTCCGTGCGGATGAGAGGCGTCACCGAGTCCGACCTGCCGGAGCTGCACCGTCTCGACCGGGAGGTCTTCCAGGAGGTGGCGTACCCGTACTTCATGCTGCGCCAGCTGTTCGACATGTACGCGGATCACCTCCTCGTCCTCGACGACGGCGAGGCGTTGCAGGGCTACGTGCTGGCCGGCACCGTGATGGGCACCGGGCTCGGCTGGGTGCTCGGGCTGGGTGTCGCCCGGGAACGGCGCGGGGAGGGTCTGGGGCGGCGGCTGATGCTGGAGATCCTGCGGCGGCTGCGCCACGACGGCGTACGGGAGGTCAGGCTCACCGTCGAGCCCACCAACGCGGCGGCCATCGCCCTCTACAAGTCCTCCGGCTTCTCCCCCGCGGCACCCGAGGGCGGGCTGCGCAGAAACTACTTCGGACCGGGCGAGCACCGCCTGGTGCTGGAGCTGAGCCTGTAGTGCGAGGACCCCTCAGAAGCCGCCGGACGGCTCGCCGTACTCCTGGGCCGTGCGGTCCTCGATGCCCCGGAAGTGGTCCGTCATCGCCCGCTCCGCGCCCTCGACGTCCCGCGCCCGCAGGGCCGTGACGATGTCGCGGTGGCGGCGCGCCGTCAGCTGCGGGGCCGCGCCGTCCGCCCAGTCCCGGGCCCGGGCGACCCGCCGGAACACCGTCCAGAACGCGCTCAGAAGCTGCGGCACGAGCTCGTTGCCCAGCGATCCGTAGAGCAACTCGTGGAACTCCCGGTCCAGGTCGGGGAAGGAACGGCCCCCACGGCCCGCTTCCTCCATCCGGGCCACCACGTCCTCCAGACGCTCCAGCTCCGGCTCGGACAGCGTCATGGCGACCCGCCTGATCAGCCCCTCCTCCAGCACCTCGCGGACCTGGAGGATCTCGTTCAGGGCGTCCATCTCGTCATCGGGCCGGGTGAGCGTGCGGAAGGTGAGCCCGTCCACGAAGGGGGTCAGCGATGCCTGCCCCACATACGTCCCGTATCCGTGCCGGATCTCCACGATGTCGAGCGCCTGGAGGGCCTTGAGCGCCTCACGGACCGAGTTGCGGCTCACCCCGAGGTCCTCCATCAGCTCCGACTCCGTGGGCAGCGGCGCGCCGGGCCTGAGTTTGCGATCGAGGATGAGTTGCATGACCTCGCGCTGGATCCGGCTGCTCACGCGCCGCTCGGTCCTGCGCCGGTTCCCGGGGTCATCGGCCATGCGCCGCATCGTACGCGCGTGCCCCTTGGGCGTCCCGTCTCCGGCACGGATGAAAAACGTCAACTCCCCGCATTTCCAGCCGTCATTGGTCGCACCTTTGACGGCTGGTCCATTCGTGTGCGTCCCCTTGACCGTCCTCACGCCCCCACCTATGGTCGCGCTGCCGCCCATGACGTAGGACGTCGTATCTCCCCATCCTCGAGCCCCTGTCCGAGCCCCCACCGAGACCACCTTTGCTGGAGGAACCGTGCGCGACGTGACCCCTGACGTACCGGCGCCGGCCCGCCGGACGTTCCTGAAGTACTCCGGCGCGCTGGGCGCGGCCGCCGCCCTGTCCTCGTCGCTGGCCGCCTGCTCCTCGGGCCCGGAGTCCACCAACGACACCGGCAGCGGGGGCGGCGGGAACCGGACACTGACGGCGGTCATCGGCTACGGCAACGACGGCAGCTGGGATCCCACCCAGACCGCCTCGGCCTTCTGCATGGCCGCCAACAACCACATTTACGAGGGCCTGCTCGACACGGACCCCATCACACGGGAGCCGTACCCGGCGCTCGCCACCGAGGTGCCGAAGGACCTCGGCGGCACGACCTGGAGGTTCACCCTGCGGGCGGGAGCCAAGTTTCACGACGGGCATCCGGTCACGGCCGACGACGTGGTGTTCGTCTTCGACCGGATCCTGGACCCGGACACGCAGACCCTCGGCAAGGGGTTCTTCGCGAGCTGGCTGCAGGAGGTCCGCAAGGTCGACGCGGAGACCGTGGAGCTGAGGCTCAAGTTCCCCTTCCCGGAGGGAGTCTCCCGTCTGACCCTGGCGAAGGTCATGCCGAAGCACGTCTTCTCCAGGCCCGGCGCCTGGGACGACGCGATCAAGGGGCTGGCGGTGGGCTCGGGGCCGTACCGGCAGACCGCGCACCACCCGAAGTCCAACACCACCTTCGAGGCGTTCGCCGACTACAACGGGCCGCGCAAGCCCGCCTTCAAGAAGATGAACTGGCTGACGATCGTCGACGCCGCGCCGCGCGTCGCCAGGATCTCCGGCGCCGACGCGGGGGCGCAGATCGCGGACAACATCCCCTACGCCAACATCCGGCAGCTCACCGCCGACGGGCTGACGGTGAGGGGCGGGGCCGGGATGAACAACCTGTTCCTGATGTTCAACACCAAGCACAAGCCCTTCGACGACGTCCGTGTCCGGCAGGCGCTCCACTACGCCATCGACACCCGAAAGATGGTCGAGGTGGCCCTGAAGGGACACGGAAAGCCGTCGACCTCCTTCCTCAACGAGGCCAATCCGGCCTACCGGCGGGCGAAGACCGTCTACGACTACGACCCCGACAAGGCGCGGGCACTGCTGAAGGAGGCAGGAGTCAGCGGGTTGAGGATCGACGTCCTCTCGGTGAACGTGAGCTGGATCGTCGACTGCCTGCCCACCATCAAGTCCTCGTGGGACGCGATCGGCGTACGGACCACGCTGTCGCCGCAGGAGACCACGGCCGTCTTCACGAAGATGGACCAGAAGCAGGACTACCAGGTCGTCGCCGCCGCGTCGAACCCCAACCAGTTCGGCCTCGACGCGGACCTGATCATGCACTACAACTACGGCCCGCAGAACCTGTGGATGCAGTACGCCCGCTGGGCCGACGACCCCGTCGCCAAGAAGCTCTTCGGGGACATGGACCGGGCGACCCGGGAGTCCGACCCCGAGCGGAAGAAGGCGATGATCCAGGACTACATCGACGTCGTCGCCGAGCAGGCCGTGCTCTACCCGGTCGTCCACAACGAGCTGATCACCGCCTGGAACCCGAGGGAACTCACCGGGATAAGGGCACAGCCCTACCCGGGCATCAACCTGCTCCAGGCCAAGTGGGTGTAGCGAGTAGGGAGTCGGTCAGTGGTCGCCATCGCCAGGATCCTGGCCCGCCGCGTCCTGCTGCTGGTGCCGCTGATGCTCGGCATCGTGCTGTTCGTCTTCCTCGTGATGCGGTTCTCCGATGTCGACCCGGCCTCCGCGTTCTTCCAGGGCGCCAACCCGACACCGCAGCAACTGCACGACTTCCGGCTGCGGAACGGACTGCTCGATCCGCTGCCGGTGCGCTACGTCCACTTCGTGGGCGATCTGCTCCACGGCGACATGGGGACCAGCGCCCTGACCCGGGCGCCGGTGGTCGAGCAGGTCACCACGGCGCTGCCGCTCACCCTCCAGCTCACCTTCCTCGGGCTCGGCATCGCGGTGGTGCTGGCCCTCGCCGGCGGGGTGACGGCCGCGATCCACCGGGACCGGCTGCCGGACCAGATCATCCGGGTGGTGTCGCTGACCGGCGTCGCCGCACCGGGCTTCTGGCTGGCGCTGCTGATGATCCAGTATCTGGCGGTCGGCCAGGGCTGGTTCCCGACCGGCGGGTACATCAACCCGGCCGACTCCTTCACCGGGTGGCTGAGGACGATGACCCTGCCCGCCTTCGCGCTGTCGCTGCCGGTGGCGGCACAGCTGACCCGGATCGTGCGGACGGCCGTGGTGGAGGAGCTGGACAAGGACTACGTGCGCACGGCGATCGGCAGCGGGCTGCCACCCCGGGTGGTGGTCGGCCGGAACGTGCTGCGCAACGCGCTCATCAACCCGCTGACCGTGCTCGGCCTGCGCGTGGGGTATCTGCTGGGCGGCGCGGTCGTCATCGAGACCATCTTCTCGCTGCCCGGGATGGGCAAGCTGATGATCGACGCCGTCAAGAACGGCGACCCGGCCGTCGTCCAGGGCGTGGTCCTGACCACGGCGACCGGTTTCGTGGTCGTCAACCTCGTCATCGACATCCTGTATCTGCTGGTCAACCCGCGACTGAGGGATGCGGCCCGATGATCACCACACGCAGGGGCCTGGGCGAGGCCCTGTCCCGTCCCGGCATCCGGCTGCGCGGCTGGCGCCGGATGCCGCCATTGTCGAAGGCCGCGGTCTGCTTCCTCGCGGTCGTGGTGCTGGTGGCGCTGCTCGCCCCGGTGCTCGCCCCCCACGACCCGCTCGACCAGCAGGAGCCGGTCGACGGCACCGGGCACCCCTCCGCCGGCCACTGGATGGGGCAGGACAGCCTCGGCCGGGACATCCTCAGCCGGCTGATGTACGGGGCCCGCTGGTCGCTCGCGATCGGGCTCGGGGCGACGGCGCTGGCCCTGGTCGTGGGGGCCCTGCTCGGCGCGGTCGCGGCCACCTCCCGCAAGGCCGTCGACGAGACGCTGATGCGCTGCCTGGACGTCGTCATGGCGTTCCCCGGCATCGCGCTCGCGGCCGTCCTCATCTCCGTCTTCGGCGGCGGCATCACCGTGCTGATCTGTGCGATCGCGTTCCTGTTCACCCCGCCGGTCGCCCGGGTCGTACGGGCGAACGTGCTGGACCAGTACGGCGAGGACTACGTCACGGCCGAACGCGTGATCGGCGCGCGGACCGCCCATATCGTGCTGCGGCACGTGGCGGTCAACTGCGCCGCGCCCGTGCTGGTGTTCTGCACGGTGCAGGTGGCCGAGGCGATCGTGTTCGAGGCGTCGCTGTCCTTCATCGGGGCGGGCGTGCGGCCCCCGGACCCGTCGTGGGGCAGCGTCATCGCGGACGGCAAGAACATGGTGCTGACCGGCGGCTGGTGGGCGACGGTCTTCCCCGGCCTGCTGATGCTGGTCACGGTCCTGTCGCTGAACATCCTGTCCGAGGGCGTGTCGGACGCGTGGGCGGCTCCCGCGGCCCGTGCCGTCAGGGTGCGGGGCGACGGCGACCGGCTGGAGACGCCGGAGCCCGGCAGCGGCGAGGTGGTGGCACTGCCGGGGCTCGCCGAGGCGGCACGGCGGCTGCGCTCCCGTGCCCGTCCGCTCCCGGACGGCCCGCCGGTGCTCGCGGTGGAGAACCTCGCCATCGGCTTCCCCGGCCGGCACCACGGCGTGGACATCGTCGACGGCATCAGCTTCGAGGTACGCCCCGGTGAGGTCCTCGGGCTGGTCGGCGAGTCGGGCTGCGGGAAGTCCCTCACCGCGCTCACGGTCATGGGGCTGCAACCGAAGGGCGCCCGGGTGCGCGGCCAGGTCCGTTTCGGGCAGCGGGAGTTGCTCGCCGAACCGATGCGCGTGCGGCGCAGGCTGCTCGGCCACGAGATGGCGATGATCTATCAGGACGCGCTGTCCTCCCTGAATCCGGCGATGACGATCCGGGCGCAGCTGAGACAGGTCGTACGCCGGGGCGGCCGCCGGAGCCCCGCGGAGCTGCTGAGCCTGGTAGGGCTGGATCCCGAACGCACGCTGCGCAGCTATCCGCACGAACTGTCCGGCGGCCAGCGTCAGCGGGTCCTGATCGCCCTCGCGCTCTCCCGCGATCCCAGGCTGATCATCGCCGACGAGCCGACGACCGCGCTGGACGTGACCGTTCAGGCGCAGATCATCGAACTGCTGCTGCGGCTGCGGGCTGAGCTCGGGTTCGCGCTGATCCTCGTCTCGCACGATCTGGCACTGGTGGCGGACGTCACGGACCGGGTGGTGGTGATGTACGGCGGGCAGATCGTGGAGACGGGGGTGACCGCGGACCTGGTGGAGGCGCCGGCCCACCACTACACGCGCGGGCTGCTCGGCAGTGTCCTGTCGCTGGAGTCGGCGGCCACGCGGATGACACAGATCAAGGGGGTCGTCCCCGCACCCGCCGACTTCCCGGCCGGCTGCCGCTTCGCGGACCGCTGCCCGCGGGCGAGCGAGGTGTGCCGGACGACGGCGCCCGGCCTGGCGGGCACACGCACGCACACGGCGGCCTGCCACCACCCGGCGGTGGACCTGGTGACGACGGAGGAGAGCGAGGCCGTGACGTGAATGCCATCGTCGAGCCTTCCGGCGCCGATGGCGCCCGTGACCGCCACGACGCCCGTGACCGCCATGACGCCCGTGACGCCCGTGACCGCCATGACGGAGGCGACTCCGGTGACCGGCGCCGTGACTCCCGTGACGGCGGTGACTCCCGTGACGCCATCGTGGAAGTCTCCGACGCCCATGTCGTCCACAAGGCGCGCAGCGGCGGCCTGTTCGCCCGGGACCGGGTGTACGCCCTGACCGGCGCCGATCTGAGAGTGGCGCCCGGGGAGACGGTCGGCGTGGTCGGCGAGTCGGGCTGTGGCAAGTCGACGCTGGCGAAGGTGCTGGTGGGCGTGGAACGGCCGACGTCCGGCACGGTGCTCTTCCGGGGCCGCGACCTGTGGTCGATGCCGCCCGCCGAGCGCCGGGCCGCCGTCGGAGGCAGCACCGGAATGGTCTTCCAGGACCCGTCGACGGCGCTGAACCGCCGGCTGACCGTGCGGCGCGTCGTGCGTGACCCGCTGGACGTGCACCGGCGTGGCACCCCGCGCCAACGGGAGGAGCGCGTCGGGGAGTTGATGTCCCTGGTGGGCCTTCCCCGGGCCCTCGCCGACGCCCTGCCCGGGCAGCTGTCGGGCGGCCAGCGGCAGCGGGTGGCCATCGCCCGGGCCCTCGCCCTGGACCCGGAGCTGGTGGTCGCCGACGAACCCACGAGCGCGCTGGACGTGTCGGTCCGCGCGCAGATCCTCAACCTCCTGCTGGACCTGAAGGAAAGGCTGGGCCTGGCGCTCGTCTTCGTCTCGCACGACATCCAGACGGTGCGGCGCATGAGCGACCGGGTGATCACCATGTACCTGGGCCGGATCGTCGAGGAGGCCCCGGCCGGGCGGGTCACCGGCCACGCCCGGCACCCGTACACCCGTGCCCTGTTCTCCGCGACGCCCGGTCTGCTGGACCCGATCGACCCGATCCCGCTGGCCGGTCCGGTCCCCTCGGCCACGCGCCCGCCGAGCGGCTGCCCCTTCCGTACCCGTTGCTGGAAGGCGGACGAGGTGTGCGCCACGGCGATGCCGGGGTTCTCGGGCGCGTCGGCCGACGGTCATCGCTTCCGCTGTCACCATCCTGTGGAGGAGGGCGTGCCGACCCGCGACCTCGTGCGCCAGGCGGCACGGCCCTCCCCGGCCACCGCCATGGCCGAGGCACCGCCGGAACACGTACTGCCCGACCAGAAACACGCCCGGGAGCCCTGATGACCCTGCCCACCCCGCTGACCGGTGTCGTCCCGCCCGTCTGCACCCCCCTGACACCGGATCGCGAGGTGGACGTGTCCTCGCTCATCAGGCTCGTGGACCATCTGCTGTCGGGCGGGGTGGACGCCTTGTTCGTACTCGGCTCGTCCTCGGAGGCCGCGTATTTGACGGACCGCCAGCGGCGTCTGGTGGTGGAGACGGTCGTGGCCCATGTGTCCGGCCGGGTCCCGGTCCTGGCCGGGGCCATCGACATGACCACGCCCCGGGTGCTCGACCATGTGGCGTACACGGCGGGGGCGGGCGCGGACGCGGTCGTGGTGACGGCTCCCTTCTACACGCGCACGCATCCGGCGGAGGTCGCCCGCCACTACCGCCTGGTCGCCGAGGGCTCCCCCGTGCCGGTGGTCGCCTACGACATCCCGGTCTCCGTCCCCACCAAGCTGAGTCCGGAGCTGGTCCTGGAGCTGGCCGCGGAGGGGACCCTGGCCGGGCTCAAGGACTCCAGCGGTGATCTGGCCGCTTTCCGCGCGGTGGTGACGGGCGCCCGGACGCGGCCCGGGATCACGGGTTTCAGCGTGCTGACGGGTTCCGAGCTGGTCGTGGACGCGGCCCTGGCACTGGGCGCGGACGGGGCGGTCCCGGGGCTGGCCAACGTGGACCCCGCGGGGTACGTCCGCCTGGACCGCCTGTGCCGCGCGCACGACTGGGACGCGGCACGGGCGGAGCAGGAGCGGCTGTGCGCGCTGTACGGCATGACCGGCGTCGGGAACCCGGCCCGGATGGGCGGGAGTTCCTCGGGCCTGGGCGCTTTCAAGGCCGCCCTGTGCCTGAGGGGGGTGATCGCGTGCCCGGCGACGGCGGAGCCGCAGGTGGCGCTGTCGGAGGCGGAGACGGAACGGGTGGGCAAGTACCTGGCGGCGGCGGGGCTGCTGTAGCCGTCAGTCGGGGCGGCCGACGGGGATCCGCCGGAACTCGATCGTGTCGTACGGCCCCTTCGCCCCGGTCTCGTAGAGGATCCCGGCGTCTTTGCCGGGAAGCTCCACCAGGTCGCTGTAGGCCGCCTTCCGCCGGGACAGGTTCAGCAGCTTGGTGAAGTGTGCCCCTGCGTCGGTGCTGCGCCAGATGGCCATCGCCTGACGCGCGGTGGGCACGGAGGGGCCGGAGAAGAGCAACGGGGCCTGGGGGCCCCGGAGCTGGAGGACACTGCCCTGGACCACGGGGACGTCGTCCAGGGTGTGCTGCACGGTGTAGGGACGGTCCAGGGTCCGGCCGCCGTCGTCGGAGTAGCTGTCGAGGCGGTTGCCCACGCTGCTGCCGTTCTGGTCCCGGGAGCTGAGGTAGAGCCGTCCGTCGGGGAGTTGGGTGGCACTGCTTTCGTTGGAGTTGTCGTAACCGTCGTAGGAGTCGTCGCTGAAGCCCAGGTGCCAGGTCATGCCGCCGTTGTCCGAGTAGATCGCGTGCGCGCCGTAGTACTTGGCCTCCCGTCCGGTGTCGGAGGAGCCGCGGGGCGGTGCGGCGGAGTGGTTGGCGGGCACGACGAGACGTCCCGCGTGCGGGCCCCGGGTGAGGGCGACGGCGTGGCCGGGGCCGGTGGCGTACCACCGCCAGTTTGCCCGCTTCACCTGGGCCGTGATCTCCCGTGGGGCCGAGAAGCGGCGCCCGTCGTCCCGGCTCGTCTGCACGAAGACACGGCGGCTCTGGCCAGGTGTCACCTCGCCGCGCATGATTTGCGCCTCGCTCACCGTGCCGCTGTTGTAGGAGGTGACGAGGACGATCCGCCCGGTCCGTGCGTCCACGACCGGCGCCGGGTTGCCCCGGGTGTTCCCACGGCCGGCGGCGACGACCGCGAGGGGACCCCAGGTGCAGCCGCCGTCGAGGGATCGTCTCAGCACGACGTCTATGTCCCCGCTGTCCCCGGCTCCGCCCCGCCGCCCCTCGGCGAAGGCGAGCACGGTCCCCTTGCCCGTGACGACCGTCGCCGGGATCCGGTAGGTGTGGTAGCCGCCCCGCCCGGCGATGTAGGGCACGGAGGAGAGGCAGCCGCCACGGTGCGGCAGCGATACGGCGGACGCCGCCTGCGTCACCGGAAGGACGCTGAGCAGCACTGCGGCGATCGTGGCTCGGACGGCGGTGCGACGGATGAGGGTCATGGCACGCTCCCTGCACTGCGGTGGGCACGGGATGTGGTAGATCCCGTCGCCGTCAATGTGCCACCGACGTCATGGCGATAGACCTGCCGCGCGGGGGATCTGGTGTGCGGTGAGACCCTCCTGCGGAGTACACGGAGGGCTACACGGAGGGCGAGTGCTGTGGCCGGTGGCGAGGCAGAGGAGGGCGTACCGGGGTACGAGGCGTCCGGCCTGGAGGCTCTCCCGGCCGAGGGCACGGATGCCGTCCTGGAGCGCCCTGCTGCGGGTACACGGTCGTTACGACGGCGTGCGGGCCGCCGCCAGCAGGCGGGTCACCTCGTCCGAGCAGATGGTCAGGGCCGCGCCGACCGTGGTGAGGGCTTCGCGTTCGGCCGGAGTGTAGGGGCCGTCCGCGAGGGCGATGCGGGCGCCCTGGAGGAGGATCGACTCGCGGCCGGTGGCGGCGAGGTGCGGGGCCAGGGGGTCCAGCGCCTCGTGCAGCTCTATGGCGAGGCTCGCGCCGCCCGGTTCCCCGCAGACCCGGCCGGTGTCGGCGATCAGGGCCTCGACCAGGGCGCCGAGCCCGTCCACCGTGCAGTCGTCGAAGCCGGCGGAACGGACGGCGCCGGCGGCCGTCTCCAGGGCCGTGCGGGAGCAGCTGCCGCCCGCGGCGAGGACCGCGAGGGCGACGGTGTGGACCGCGTCGCGGAGCATCGCGGAGAAGCGGACCGTGGTGGGGTGGTCCAGGACGTCCGTGCCGTAGTGGTGGCCGCAGGCCGCGCACTCCACGACCGGGCCGGTCTCACCGCGCGGCAGGACCGGGACGCCGACGAGGGCGAGGCGGCGGCGTCCGGTGAGTCGCTGGTAGTTGCGGTCGCCCCCGCAGCCGGGGCAGAAGAACTCGCCGTCGCCGACGGCGGTCCATGCGGTACGGATGCCCAGAACCTGCGAAACACGGCCCCTGCGGACTCCGCGGGCGTTGCGTCCCCGTCCTGGCAGCACGTCGCACCTCCCTAACCACGCGGCAGCATCGCCGCGCTGGCGTGATGTTAGCCACATTGTTGAGGCGGAGTCAGCACCCAGGACGAGACCTGTCCGTGATCTTCGGCCGAAATGGCCGGTCCATGACCCGGCCCCGCCCGCCCTTCAGGGCGGACGGGGCCGGGACGTGCAGGTCAGACGGGTTAGCGGGCGGCGCGGTTGACGGCGGAGACGACGGCCTTCAGCGAGGCACGTGTCGTATTCGCGTCGATGCCGATGCCCCACAGAACCTTGCCGTCGATCACGCACTCGATGTACGAGGCAGCCTGCGCGGAGGCGCCCTCGCTCATCGTGTGCTCCTGGTAGTCCAGCAGGCGTACGTCGATGCCGACGGACTGCAAGGCGTCGAAGAAGGCCGAGATCGGACCGTTGCCGGAGCCGGTGAGGACGGTGTCCCGGCCGTCGACCGTGGCCTCGACGGTCAGCGTGTCGACGCCGTCCTTGTCGGTGGTCGTCTGACCGGTCTTCACCTGGATGCGGCCCCAGGGGTTGTCCGGGTTCGGCAGGTACTCGTCCTGGAACACGCTCCAGATCTCCGTCGGCGTGACCTCGCCGCCCTCGGCGTCGGTCTTCGTCTGGATGATCTTCGAGAACTCGATCTGCATCCGGCGCGGCAGGTCCAGCTTGTGGTCGTTCTTCAGGACGTAGGCGATGCCGCCCTTGCCGGACTGCGAGTTGACCCGGATGATCGCCTCGTAGGAGCGGCCGACGTCCTTCGGGTCGATGGGCAGGTACGGCACCGCCCATTCGAGGTCGTCGACGGTCTTGCCCTGCGCTGCCGCGTCGGCCTCCATGGCGTCGAAGCCCTTCTTGATGGCGTCCTGGTGGGAGCCGGAGAAGGAGGTGTAGACGAGGTCCCCGATGTAGGGGTGGCGCGGGTGGACCTCCATCTGGTTGCAGTACTCCCACGTGCGGCGGATCTCGTCGATGTGGGAGAAGTCGATCTGCGGGTCGACGCCCTGGGAGAAGAGGTTCATGCCCAGGGTGACCAGGTCGACGTTGCCGGTGCGCTCGCCCTGGCCGAACAGGCAGCCCTCGACGCGGTCCGCGCCGGCCATCACGGCCAGCTCGGCGGCGGCGACGGCGGTGCCACGGTCATTGTGCGGGTGGGCCGACAGGCAGACGAACTCGCGGCGGGAGAGGTTGCGGTGCATCCACTCGAAGCGGTCCGCGTGCGTGGAGGGGGTCGAGCGCTCCACGGTGGCGGGCAGGTTGAGGATGATCTCGCGGTCCGGGCCGGGCTGCCAGACGTCCATGACGGCCTCGCAGACCTCCAGGGCGAAGTCCAGCTCGGTGTCGGTGAAGATCTCGGGGCTGTACTGGTAGCCGAACTCCGTCTCGGGGCCCAGCAGCTTCTCGGCGTACTCCATCACCAGGCGGGTGCCGTCCACGGCGATCTGCTTGATGTCGTCCTTGGAGCCACGGAAGACGACTCGGCGGAAGACCGGGGCGGTCGCGTTGTAGAGGTGGACGTTCGCGCGCCTGGCGCCCTTCAGGGACTCGACGGTCCGCTCGATCAGGTCCGCGCGGGCCTGGGTCAGTACGGAGATCGTCACGTCGTCCGGGATCGCGTCCTCGTCCTCGATGATCGAGCGCACGAAGTCGAAGTCGGTCTGGCCGGAGGCCGGGAAGCCGACCTCGATCTCCTTGTAGCCCATCTTCACCAGCAGATCGAACATCGCCCGCTTGCGGGCCGGCGACATCGGGTCGATCAGGGCCTGGTTGCCGTCACGCAGGTCGGTGGACAGCCAGCGCGGGGCGCGGCCGATCCGCTGGTCGGGCCAGGTGCGGTCGGGGATGTCGACCTGCTCGTACGGGCGGTACTTGTGGGTCGGCATGGACGTGGGCTGCTGGCGGTTGGCCATGGTGCGTGGGCTCCTCAGGAGGTCCGGGAGGACGGCCGACGGCGCAACGCCAAACTCCGCGGGGAGGGGGTCGGCCTCGACTACAGGCCCTCGCCGCGGCAGCTAAGGAGGAGCAGCCCGAAACGCATGATGCTCCGCATGTTAGTGGAGCCGCGCCGGATGCGAGGGTCCGTATCAGTATGCGGGACCGGGGAGACAATTCGGGCACGAGTGTGTCAGCTCACAGCCGGAGAACGCCCTCCTCCGGGAGGTCTCCATATCACCCCTTCACGGAACGGACACCTCCATGTCGCCGCTTTTCACCAATCATGGTTGCCAGGGGTGACAGGGTCGTCACTCAGTGCAATGGTGCCCGACATGGACACCAACGGGGGCTTTGAGCCCGTCTACTGCACCATCGTGCCGCCGCACATCCTGGACGAGGTCGCCCGGCACGAGGACTCCGCGCTCGCCACTCCCGCGCGCCGCACCCTGGAACGGGATGCCCTGGAGCGCACCCGCCGCCGGCTGACCACCGTCATCGGCGCCCCCGCGGCGACCCCGCCCACGGCCGGCGCCGGAGCACCGCACCGCACGGTCTACGACGCCGGGCACCGGCAGACCCTGCCCGGCGCCAAGGTCCGCGGGGAGGGCGAGGAGCCCGGCGAGGACGCCACGGTCAACCGGGCGTACGCGGGTCTCGGCGCCACCTTCGAGCTGTTCCTGCGGGTGTACGGCCGCGACTCCATCGACGGCAAGGGACTGCCTCTGGACGCGAGCGTGCACTTCGGCGAGAGCTACGACAACGCCTTCTGGAACGGCGAGCAGATGGTGTTCGGCGACGGCGACGGCGAGATCTTCCTCGACTTCACCCTCCCGGTCGACGTCATCGGCCATGAACTCACCCACGGCGTCACCCAGTACACCGCGAACCTGGCCTACTTCGGCCAGTCGGGAGCCCTCAACGAGTCGATGTCCGACGTCTTCGGCTCGCTGATCAAGCAGTACACGCTCGGCCAGACCGCCTCCGAGGCCGACTGGCTGATCGGCGCCGGGTTGCTCGCCCCGCGCGTCACCGGCAAGGCGCTGCGCTCTATGAAGGAACCGGGCAGCGCGTACGACGACGACGTGCTCGGCAAGGACCCGCAGCCGGGGACGATGGACGGCTATGTGCGCACCGGCCGGGACAACGGCGGGGTGCACATCAACTCCGGCATCCCCAACCACGCGTTCTACCTGGTCGCCACCGAACTCGGCGGGCACGCCTGGGAGCGGGCCGGTCAGATCTGGTACGACGTGCTGACCGGCGGAGAGCTTGATTCCCAGGCGACCTTCCAGGACTTCGCGCGGCTGACGGTGGCGGCGGCGCGGGCCCGCTACCACGAGGGCGCGGAGCAGGAGGCCGTGCTCAAGGCCTGGGAGCAGGTCGGGGTGCCTGCCCCGTAGCCCGGGCGGGCCGTCCCGTACTAGACAGGTCCCATGCGTATTCGGGTGAGGCGTACGGGCGGGTTCGCGGGCATCGAGCGCCGGGCCGAGGTGGAGACCTCGGGACGGGCCGACGCCCAGGAGTGGCACGCCCTGGCCGAGCGGGCGCTGGCCGCCGGCCGGGGCGCGCCGCCGGCCGGTGTGCCGGACGGCTTCAGCTACGAGATCAGCGTGGACGGCCGGACCGTGTACTGCGCGGATCCCCGGCTGACGGAGGAGCAGCGAGCACTGGTCTCACGCGTGCTGAAGGAAGGCGCCTGAGGCCCCCGCCCGCCGGACAGCCGCCAGTTCGCACCTGCCCGTTGACTTCCGTTACCGGCGGTAAGGATGATCCGGCGCATGGCGACGAACCCGATACCCCAGTTCCCGGCCGGCTTCCTGTGGGGCGTGTCGACCTCGGCCCACCAGGTCGAGGGGGCGGCCGGGGAGCGCGAGCCCTCCGTGTGGGACGCGTTCACCGCCGAGCCGGGCCGGGTGAAGGACGGCTCGACCGCCGCGGTCGCCTGCGACCACTACCACCGCTACCGCGAGGACGTGGCCCTCCTGGCGGACCTCGGCGTGGACGCGTACCGCTTCTCGGTCTCCTGGCCCCGGGTGAACTCCCCCGGCGGCCTCGGCTTCTACGACCGCCTGGTCGACGAGCTGTGCGCGGCGGGCGTACGGCCGGTGGTGACCCTCTTCCACTGGGACCTGCCGGTCACCCTGGACTGGCTGGAGCGGGACACCGCCAGGCGGTTCGCCGCGTACGTGTCGGTCGTCGCCGAGCGGCTCGGCGACCGCGTGGACAAGTGGATCACCCTCAACGAGCCCGCCGAGCACACCTTGCTGGGCCATGCGCTCGGTGTCCACGCGCCGGGCGGACGGCTGATGTTCGACGCGCTGCCGGTGGCCCACCACCAGCTGCTGGCCCACGGTCTGGCCGTACAGGCCCTGCGCGCGGCGGGGGCGGGCGACATCGGGATCGCCAACTCGCACGGCCCGACATGGCCGGCGTCCGACAGCCCTGAGGACAGGGGGGCCGCGGACTTCTACGACGTCCTGCTCAACCGGCTGTTCTCCGACCCCCTTCTGCTGGGGCGCTACCCCGAGGGCATCGGCGAGCTGATGCCCGGTGACGTCGAAGCCGACCTCGAGGTGATCGCGGAACCGGTCGACTGGTACGGGATCAACTACTACGCGCCGACGAAGGTGGGTGCCCCGCAGGGCGAGGAGATCCGGTTCGGTGGTCTCTCCCTGCCCGCCGAACTCCCCTTCTCGGTCCGGGAGATCGAGGGCCACCCGGTCACCGACTTCGGCTGGCCGGTGGTCCCCGAGGCGCTGACCGAGCTGCTGACCGGCTTCCGCGAGCGCTACGGCGACCGGCTCCCGCCCGTCGTCATCACCGAGAACGGCTGCTCCTACGAGGGCGTCGAGGACCGGCAGCGCATCGCCTATCTGGACGGCCACATCCGGGCGCTGCACCGGGCGGTGGAGGCGGGAGTCGATGTGCGCGGCTACTTTGTGTGGTCGTTGCTGGACAACTTCGAGTGGGCCGAGGGGTACGCGCGCCGCTTCGGCCTCGTGCACGTGGACCACACGACCCTGGAGCGGACCCCGAAGGCGTCGTACAGGTGGCTGCGGGACGCGCTGCGGGCGCGGGGATGACGGGGGCGAAGCGGCCCGCCGACTCTGCGCCGCCCCCAGCTACCTGCGGGACCGCGTGGACCACCCCGACCCCGACCTGGGTCTGATCGACATCGCCAACGCCCTCCCCCAGGTCGCGGCCCCGGCCCTGGCCGCGCCGATCGACACGTGTCCGGGGCGGCTACCGGGTGCTGTACCCGGTCGCGGCGGTGATCGGACTGGCCGGGGCGGTGCTCTGGTGGGGCGGATCCGGCGAGTGGAGCGACCTTCTCCGAGGCCGCCTCCGTCAGCCCGGCCCCGTGCCGGTCCTCCCGGCCGGGTCGGCGCCGGCGGTCGGTCCGGTGCCCCAGGGCCTTCGTACAAGCGCACGGAAAAGTCCTATAGCTCTGTCAGCGCCGCGTCGTACCCTTGAAACCGCGAGGCCGCCCTCAGCTGTGCGGCCGTACGGAGGAGGAATCGCAGGCCTACAGAGCCGGCCCATGACTCAGACACCCACAGCTCACACCCCCGCGCAGGGGCAGGCGAGAACGCAGATCACCGTCCCTGCCCAGCACCCCATGGTGATGGTGCTGGGTTCCGGCGACTCCCTGCTGCGCGTGATCGAGACGGCCTTCCCGGGGGTCGACATCCATGTCCGGGGAAACGAGATCAGCGCGGTCGGCGACGCGACGGAGGTCGCCCTGCTCCAGCGCCTGTTCGCAGAGATGATGCTCGTGCTCCGCACCGGGCAGCCGATGACGGAGGACGCAGTGGAACGCTCGATCGCCATGCTCCGGGCCAGCGAGAACGGCGAGGGCGACGGGCCCGAGACCCCGGCCGAGGTGCTGACGCAGAACATCCTGTCCTCGCGCGGCCGGACGATCCGCCCCAAGACCCTCAACCAGAAGCGGTACGTCGACGCGATCGACAAGCACACGATCGTCTTCGGCATCGGCCCCGCCGGTACGGGCAAGACCTACCTGGCCATGGCCAAGGCGGTCCAGGCCCTGCAGTCCAAGCAGGTCAACCGGATCATCCTGACCCGTCCGGCCGTCGAGGCGGGCGAGCGCCTGGGCTTCCTGCCCGGCACGCTGTACGAGAAGATCGACCCGTACCTGCGCCCGCTCTACGACGCGCTGCACGACATGATCGACCCCGATTCCATCCCGCGGCTGATGGCCGCCGGGACGATCGAGGTCGCACCGCTGGCGTACATGCGTGGCCGGACGCTCAACGACGCCTTCATCATCCTCGACGAGGCCCAGAACACGAGCCCCGAGCAGATGAAGATGTTCCTCACCCGCCTCGGCTTCGACTCGAAGATCGTGATCACGGGTGACGTCACCCAGGTGGACCTGCCGAACGGCACCAAGAGCGGTCTGCGGCAGGTGCAGGAAATCCTGGAAGGCGTCGAGGACGTCCACTTCTCCCGCCTGTCGTCCCGCGATGTCGTACGGCACAAGCTCGTCGGCCGTATCGTCGACGCCTACGAGAAGTACGACAGCAAGAACGGCACCGAGAACGGCACGCACAAGCCCGGCCGCGGCAAGGCCGGGCACGCGCACAAGGGGAAGTAGACCAGCAGCACCATGTCGATCGACGTCAACAACGAGTCCGGTACCGAGGTCGACGAGCAGGCGATCCTCGACATCGCCCGCTACGCGCTCGCGCGGATGCGCATCCACCCGCTCTCCGAGCTCTCGGTGATCGTCGTGGACGCCGACGCCATGGAGCAGCTGCACGTCCAGTGGATGGACCTGCCGGGACCGACGGATGTCATGTCCTTCCCGATGGACGAGCTGCGGCCCCCGGCCAAGGACGACGACGAGCCCCCGCAGGGACTGCTCGGTGACATCGTGCTGTGCCCGGAGGTCGCCGCCAGGCAGGGCGCCGAAGCGGCGACGCAGCACTCCATGGACGAGGAGCTCCAGCTCCTGACCGTCCACGGAGTGCTGCACCTTCTCGGCTACGACCACGAGGAGCCCGACGAGAAGGCCGAGATGTTCGGCCTCCAGGCCGCCATCGTGGACGGCTGGCGCGCGGAGAAGGGCCTGACCGGCCCGTCCCCGGCCCCGACCGTGTCATGACCCCCCAGCTCGTCGTCGGCGCGGTCGCACTGGTCGTCGTCGCCTGGCTCGCCGCCTGCGCGGAAGCGGGCCTGGCACGCGTCTCCAGCTTCCGCGCCGAGGAGGCCGTACGCAGCGGACGGCGCGGCAGCGCCAAGCTCGCCCAGGTCGCCGCGGACCCGACCCGCTACCTCAATGTGGCGCTGCTGGTCCGGGTCGCCTGCGAGATGGCCGCCGCGTCGCTGGTGACGTACGCCTGTCTGAGAGAGTTCTCCGGGACCGCGGAGGCCCTCCTCGTCGCGATCGCCGTCATGGTGCTCGTGTCGTACGTCGCCGTCGGCGTCTCCCCGCGCACGATCGGCCGCCAGCATCCGCTGAACACGGCGACGGCGGCGGCGTACATCCTCGTCCCGCTGGCCCGGGTCATGGGTCCGATCCCGAACCTGCTGATCCTCCTCGGCAACGCCCTGACCCCCGGCAAGGGCTTCCGTCGCGGTCCCTTCGCCTCCGAGGCCGAGCTGCGCGCCCTGGTCGACCTGGCGGAGAAGGAGTCCCTCATCGAGGCCGAGGAGCGCCGCATGGTGCACTCGGTGTTCGAGCTGGGCGACACCCTGGTCCGGGAGGTGATGGTCCCGCGGACGGATCTGGTGGTCATCGAGCGCCACAAGACCATCCGCCAGGCGCTGACCCTGGCCCTGAGGTCCGGCTTCTCGCGCATCCCGGTCACCGGGGAGAACGAGGACGACATCGTCGGGATCGTGTATCTGAAGGACCTGGCCCGCAAGACGCACATCAGCCGGGACGCCGAGTCGGAGCTGGTGTCCACCGCCATGCGGCCGGCCACCTTCGTCCCGGACACCAAGAACGCGGGCGACCTGCTGCGGGAGATGCAGAAGCAGCGCAACCACGTCGCCGTCGTCATCGACGAGTACGGCGGCACGGCCGGGATCGTCACCATCGAGGACATCCTGGAGGAGATCGTCGGCGAGATCACCGACGAGTACGACCGGGAACTGCCGCCGGTGCAGGACCTGGGCGAGGACCGCTACCGCGTCACCGCCCGCCTCGACATCGGCGACCTCGGCGAGCTGTACGGGCTCGAGGCGTACGACGACGAGGACGTGGAGACGGTCGGCGGACTGCTCGCGAAGGCGCTGGGCCGGGTGCCGATCGCGGGGGCGTCGTCCGTGGTCGAACTGCCCGACGGCCGCGAGCTGCGTCTGACCGCGGAGGCGGCGGCGGGCCGCAGGAACAAGATCGTGACCGTGCTGGTGGAGCCGGTGGGCCCGGTCGAGCTCCCCGAGGGGGAGCCGAAGCCGGAGTGAGTTCCCGGCGGCCGGGCGCACGGCGCCGGCCGCGCTCCTGAGGGCACCCGGACGCGCGCCCCTGGGGACCGCCCGGTCCGCGCGGCTCCGTATGCTCGGATCATGACCGACAGCAACGCGCTCGAACCCGAGGACCGCAAGATCGTCACCCTGGCCCGTTCGGTGCGGGCCCGCAACGGCGTGCCGGAGGGTGCCGCCGTGCGCGACGAGACCGGACGCACGTATGCGGCCGGAACCGTCGCCCTGGAGTCGCTGAGGCTGAGCGCCCTTCAGACCGCGGTGGCGATGGCGGTGGCGTCGGGCGCGAAGTCGCTAGAGGCGGCGGCCGTGGTCACGGAGGCCGAGACCGCGTCCGCCGATGACCGGGCGGCGGTGCGGGACCTCGGTGGCCCCGGAACGCCGGTGCTGGTGGCGGGCCCCGACGGCGCGCTCCGCGCCACGCTGACGGCGGGCTGAAGCGCCCCTGCGCCTTGGCGGGCCGTGGGCGGGCGCCGACCCTCGGGTCAGAGCGCGTCGGGACCGCGCTCGCCCGTGCGCACT